>CAZONN010000006.1:0-22750 GCA_964581235.1 uncultured Amphibacillus sp. | reverse complement strand
CAAAATGGTGTTCAGTTCCGAGCAACAGGTTCGAAAATTAAGTTTAAAGGTTTTATGAAAATTTATATCGAAGGTAATGATGATAACGTAAAAGAAGAGCATAAACTTTTACCGGCCCTTGAAGAAGGGATGGTCATTGATGCTGATAAGATTATCCCGAATCAACACTTTACTCAACCGCCTCCAAGATATACAGAAGCACGCTTAGTAAAGACGATGGAAGAAAACGGGATCGGTCGTCCATCAACATTTGCACCAACGCTAGACACGATTCAACGTCGAGGTTATGTCACGCTTGATAATAAGCGGTTTGTACCAACTGAACTTGGAGAAATTGTAATCAATCTGATTATTGAGTTTTTCCCTAAAGTTATCGATGTTGCGTTTACTGCGCAAATGGAAACAGATCTTGATCAAATTGAAGCAGGTGAAGTTGAGTGGGTTACAGTTATTGATAATTTCTATCAGGATTTTGAAAGGAAATTAAAAATAGCTGAAAAAGAAATGGAAAACGTCGAAATTAAAGATGAACCAGCCGGAGAAGACTGTGAAAAGTGTGGCAACGCAATGGTTTACAAGTTGGGACGATACGGTAAGTTCATGGCTTGCTCGAATTTCCCTGAATGTCGAAATACAAAAGCAATCTTAAAAGAGATTGGTGTCACATGTCCGAAATGCGAAAAGGGGCAGGTCGTTGAACGTAAGTCGAAGAAAAGGCGAACATTTTACGGTTGTGACCAATATCCAGATTGTGATTTCCTTTCATGGGATAAACCGGTTGCCCGATTGTGTCCAAATTGTAATGAACAATTAGTTGAGAAGAAGTCTAAACAAGGTGTTACGGTTCAATGTATTGCGTGTGATTACAAAGAAGCTACTGTGAAGTAATTAATTAAATAACTAGATCTGATCTTATATCAGATAATAAAGCCGCGTGAAGTTAAGTAGCCACTTACCTCCATGCGGCTATCTTTGTCTGATTATTAGAGTTTAACTATCTATGTGAAAAAAATCACTAAAAAGATGGTGAAGTGTAAAACGCTATTTATCAAGCTTAATCGATTTAAAATATTGAATTTATTTACATTTTACCAGAGTAAATATTTGCTAGAGATTAAATAAGTGTGGTATGATGTAATGGAATAAAAGATTCAGAACTTTATTATTATTCGGTAAATAAGTTGCTTTGGTATAGACATTATGATACGGTTTAATCGCCTGTATTGAAGAGGGGTTACTATGGATAACGATCAACTTCAAAAGCAGTTTCGTTTATATTTAAAAATTGAAAAAAATGTCTCGCCATATACCTTACAGTATTATAATCAAGATCTTAATGATTTTAAAGCGTTTTTGAAGCAAGAAGAAATATTGGAATTTACTGATGTTGATGATCGATTAGTACGTTTTTTTTTAACGCATCTTTACGAAAAAAAATTAAGTCGCAAAAGTGTTGCCCGGAAAATTTCTAGCTTAAGAACCTTTTATAAATATCTAGAGCGGGAAAAAATATCGACTAGCAATCCTTTTTTAATGATCTCATTACCGAAAATTGAACAATCGCTACCGCATTTCTTATATAAAGAAGAACTGAGAGAATTGTTTACAATTAGTGATTTAACAAAACCGCTCGGTCAGCGTAACCAAGCGTTGCTTGAAATCATGTACGCAACCGGTATCCGTGTTAGCGAGTGTGTTAATTTAACCATTGATGCGATTGATTTTTCATTACAAACAATTTTAGTGATGGGAAAAGGCCGAAAGGAACGCTATATTCCTTTCGGTTCATTTGCTGAAGATGCATTGCAAATGTATATAGATGAAGGAAGAAAAGAATTACTTAAGAAAAACTTAGCAGGAACAGAGTATCTTTTTTTGAATTCGAATGGCAAACAATTAACGGCTCGCGGTGTTCGTTATGTTTTAGAGAAAATTGTTAGTGATGCAGCTCTAACTATCCACATCCATCCCCATGCTTTACGCCACACATTCGCCACCCACATGCTTAATGCGGGTGCGGACTTACGAAGTGTACAAGAATTATTGGGGCACGATCATCTTTCCTCAACACAAGTTTATACACACGTAACAAAAGATCGCTTGAAGGATGTGTACATGAAAGCGCATCCAAGAGCAAAGTTATAAAATGAGGTGAAAATATGGAGACAAAATTCCATGCAACGACGATATTCGCTGTTCAACATAATAATCAATGTGCGATGAGTGGTGATGGTCAAGTTACTATGGGGAACGCTGTAGTTATGAAACACAAAGCAAGAAAGGTTCGTAAATTATTCAAAGGTCAAGTATTAGCCGGATTTGCCGGTTCAGTAGCGGATGCTTTTACGTTATACGAAAAGTTTGAAACAAAACTAGAAACTTTTAATGGGAATTTGGAACGTTCAGCTGTTGAGTTAGCTAAGGAATGGCGAAGTGATAAAACATTGCGCCAATTAGAGGCATTGTTAATCGTCATGAATAAAGAAACGATTCTACTCGTTTCAGGTACTGGTGAAGTCATTGAACCAGATGATGGGGTCTTGGCGATTGGTTCTGGAGGTAATTTTGCTTTAGCGGCAGGAAGAGCATTAAAACGATACAGTCCTGAAAAAACTGCAAGTGAAATTGCACGCTCAGCATTAGAAATTGCGAGTGAAATATGTGTTTATACAAATGATCAGATTATACTTGAAACGCTCGACAATTAAGAAGTAGGAGGTGATTCCTTGAGTTCAGATCTTACACCTAAGGAAATTGTTAATGAATTAAACCGATATATTGTAGGTCAAAATCAAGCTAAGCGATCTGTAGCAATTGCTTTAAGAAATCGGTATCGTCGCATGAAAATTGCCGAAGATTTTCGTGAAGAAGTGATCCCAAAGAATATTCTTATGATTGGTCCAACAGGAGTTGGTAAAACCGAGATCGCTAGACGATTAGCTAAATTAGTTGGTGCACCTTTTGTAAAGGTTGAAGCAACTAAGTTTACTGAAGTAGGCTATGTTGGTCGCGATGTTGAATCGATGATTCGAGACTTAGTTGAAATGGGCATTCGTATGGTTAAGCAAGAGAAGATGAATGAAGTTCAAGCTAAAGCAGAAGCCTTAGCCGATCAAGAGCTAGTTAATTTACTTGTACCTATGGCAAAGAAACAGCAAAATCAGATAAAAAATCCGTTTGAATTTTTCTTTCAGCAGAGCCAGGATCAACCCGAAGAAGATGATCAGCCGCAATTTAATGAAGAAAAATTAAAAAAACGTAAACAAGTTGAACATAAATTAGCGCTTGGCGAATTAGAAGATACTTTTGTTACAATTGAAGTAGAAGAAAATCAAAATTCTATGTTTGATATGATGCAAGGCACTGGTATGGAACAAATGGGAGTTAATATGCAAGATATGTTTGGACAATTGATCCCGAAAAAAATGAAGAAACGTAAACTCACTGTAAGCGAAGCCCGTAAAATATTAACGCAGCAAAAAGCACAGAAGTTAATTGATATTGATGAGGTCACGCAACAGGCATTAGGACGTGTCGAACAAACGGGTATGATTTTTATTGATGAAATAGATAAAGTCGCGGGAAAAAGTCAAGCTCAAGCCGATGTGTCAAGAGAAGGTGTTCAGCGCGATATACTACCGATCATTGAAGGATCGACTGTAGTAACGAAATATGGCCCTGTTAAAACAGACCATATTTTATTTATTGCTGCAGGTGCTTTTCACATGGCAAAACCATCTGATTTGATTCCTGAGTTACAAGGACGTTTTCCAATTAGAGTTGAGTTAGAGAAATTATCAATCGATGACTTTAAGCAGATCCTAACAGAACCATCTAATGCTTTACTTAAACAGTACCAAGCATTATTGAAAACAGAAGATATCGATGTGATTTTCACTGATGCAGCAATTACACGCATTGCTGAAGTAGCATATGAAGTAAACCAAGAAACTGATAACATTGGCGCTAGACGTTTGCACACAATATTAGAAAAGTTATTAGAAGATTTATTGTTTGAGGCAGACGATATTACTATGCCATCAATTGAAATCACACCGCAATATGTTGATGAAAAGTTGAATTCCGTTGTCAAAAACAGGGATTTAAGTCAATACATCTTATAAGTAATTTCGATAATGGAAATGGAGGGGTAATATGGAACTTTTAACGCGTACTAGAAAAATCAACTCAATTTTACAAGGGGCTCAAGCAAGGTCCGTCAACTACAACGAAATGGCAATAACACTGCAAGAGATTATTGGGGCAAATGTCTTTGTTGTCAGTAACAAGGGTAAATTACTAGGTTTTTCAATCAATCAAAAAATTGAAAACCCAAGAATGATTGCAATGCTTGAAGAGCGTCAATTCCCAATAGAATTTACTGAGAGCTTATTCGATATTCATAGAACAACAGCTAACTTAGATATTGAGAGCCCTTATACAGCATTCCCTGTTGAAAATAAGGATTTATTTAAAGACGGTCTAACAACAATCGTACCGATTATCGGTAGTGGAGAGCGATTAGGAACGTTAATGCTGAGTCGATTAGATACTGCATTTAGTAATGACGACTTATTACTAGCTGAATATGGTGCAACAGTAGTTGGAATGGAAATTCTAAATGTAAAGACGAAAGAAATTGAAAAAGAAGCACGCTCTAAGGCGGTTGTGCAAATGGCAATCAGTTCACTGTCTTATAGTGAATTAGAAGCAATTGAGCATATTTTTGCTGAATTAGACGGTAAAGAAGGCCTGCTGGTAGCAAGTAAAATTGCTGATCGAGTGGGAATCACCAGATCTGTAATTGTTAATGCATTACGAAAGTTAGAAAGTGCTGGCGTGATCGAGTCGCGATCGCTGGGAATGAAAGGAACGTATATCAAAGTACTTAACGATAAGTTTCTTTTAGAACTACAAAAATTAAAATTAGAAGACAACTAAAAAGTTTGTACAATATATAGCGTTCGTGAGTAAATAAATAAAAACTCACTAACGCTATTTTTTATTCAAATTTATTTGCAATATGTCAATTCAAATAGGTCATTATACACGCTTCATTGAATTTGTCGGGTACCGAAATACCTAGGTAAACACTTACCTCTCAACTAAGGATTAAAAAAGCAATACTTTAGGCTTGAAAAGTTAACAAATTAAGAATTAATACCCGTTAAAAGCTAGATTTTAATTGGCAATTCAACTAATCTGTGTAATAATTAAAATATAAGTAATCTTTATGAAAACAGTCAAATTTCGACGAAAGATATCCGTGGGGATATATTTGGATGAACGGGAAAAATATCAATAACTTTAGTCGCGAAATAGCCAAAAGTAGTGAATTTAATGTTGGAATTCAGTATAATCAAGATGATTTGTAGTAAATTAGGTCGAATAATAATTAACTTTTAATAAGATTATTTGATGTTGACAATATCGAAGTTAAAAAGGAGGTAAGATAATGTCGATTTTTGGACGCACAATTGATAATTTACACCACGGTTTAGATTACGCTCATTTAAAAAATGAAGCGATCGCTAATAATATAGCAAATGTTGATACAGCTGGCTATAAATCAAAAAATGTTAAGTTTAAGAGTTTGTTAGAAATTGAGCAAACGAGCCAATTTCAAGCGAAACGAACAGACAGACGTCACATCGACTTCTCTGGAGGTCGTGGATTGAAAGTCCACACTAACCATAATACCCTTTATAACCATAATGGAAATAATGTCGATATTGAAAAGGAAATGGTTGAGTTAGTAAATAATCAAATCTATCAACAAGCTTTGGTGGATCGATTGAATGGGCGCTTCGATACGCTACAGAATGTCATTAAAGGAGGCAGTTAATCATGAGTATTTTTAACGGTCTGAATACGAGCGCTTCGGCATTAACGGCACAAAGACTAAGAATGGATATAGTATCTTCAAACATTGCAAATGCAGAAACAACGAGAGCAAGAGTAAATGCTGATGGAGAATTCGAGCCATATCGTCGGAAAACTGTTCGTTTTCAAGAAAGTGGACATTCCTTTGCTGACCATTTAAGTCGGGTTAAGAATCGTAATATTCAAATGACTAGAGGAGTTAAAGCTACGGCGATTACAGAGGATGATGAACCATTCACGTTAATTTTTAATCCTACACATCCAGATGCCAATGCCGATGGATATGTACAAATGCCGAATGTTGATCCACTTCAAGAAATGGTTGACTTTATGAGCGCAACACGATCATACGAAGCAAATGTAACCGTTTTTAATGCGACAAAAGGTATGTTAATGAAAACACTTGAAATTGGCAGATAACAAATGGAAGGATGAAAACTATGCGTATTGATCTTCAGTCTTTGCAGGCGATTCAACCTGATACTCACATAAAAACTAACAATCAAAACGAAGAAAACTCTATACACAATCCATTCTCAGACCAACTTAAACAAGCACTCGGCCAATTAAATCAATCACAAATTGAATCAGGAATAAAAACAGAGATGTTTGTTAACGGGCAAATTGATGAATTACACGATGTCATGATTACAGCACAAAAGGCTTCACTCTCTATGAGCTTAGCTGTTGAAGTGCAAGGTAAAGTGATAGATGCTTACAATGAAATCATGCGAATGCAGATATAAGTTTGAGACATTTAATGATCGTTGATTGGTATGGAGGCGCAATATGAAAGAAAAAATAAATCAGCAAAAAGATAGACTCATCGAGTTTTGGAGTAAACGCTCCAAAAAAGATAAAGGAATTATTTTAACTTCTATTTTAATTTTTTTGATTATCGTTGTCGGAGGTAGCATATTAGCTACACGTTCAACGATGGTTCCCCTATATAATAACCTTTCTCTACAAGAGACGGGTCAAATAAAGGCAGAGTTAGATGCAAGAGGGATTGAATATGAAGTGAGTAACGCAGGCTCAATTATTCATGTGCCTGAGGAAATGGCTAATAATTTGTTAGTTGATTTGGCTGCACAAGGAATCCCGCAAAGTGGTGGGATCGATTATTCATTTTTCAGTCAAAATAGTTCTTGGGGTGTGACTGATAATGAATTCGATATTATGAAATTAGACGCTACACGTACAGAACTAGCAAATTTAATTACTAGTATTTCGGGGATTGATAATGCGAACGTCATGATTACGATGCCACAACAACAAATCTTTGTCAGTGATGAAAAAGATCAAGCAACAGCGTCGATTGTATTGGAAGTTGCTCCGGGATATCGCTTTGAGCCCTCGCAAATTAGTGCGCTTTATCATTTGATTTCAAAATCAGTTCCTAATTTACCAGTTGAAAACATTGGAATTATTGATCAGAATTTCAATCATTATGATCTTGATAGTGATGGTCAATTTTCAAGTGGTGATATCTATGCGTCACAACAGGCGATCAAAAAAGATATCGAGCGAGATATACAACGACGTGTTCAGCAAATGTTGAGCATTATGATTGGTGGAGACAAAGTTGTTAGCTCAGTTACAGCAGATATTGATTTCACTCAAGAGAACCGAGTGGAACAGCTAGTAGATCCAGTTAATGAAGAAATTGAAGGGCTTCCAGTTAGTGTTGAGAGTATTCATGAAACATACTCTGGAGCAGGGGCCTTTGATGGAACTATAGGATCTGGAGAAGAGGATGTGCTTAATTATCCAGCGGGTGATTCTGGTCAAGGTGAGTACGAACTTATTCAAGAATCCGTCAACTATGAATTCAATCGCATTCAACGTGAGATTAGTGAAAGTCCATATAAAATTAGAGATTTAGGGATTCAAGTGGCTGTTGATATCCGCAAAGATACTTTAGGAGAAGATGGTTTACCAGAATTATTAACCGTCGTCGAACAAACCAATGTTGAAACTGGGATAGCTTCGATCTTAGAATCAATTATCGAGACAACAGTTGATGCTTCTTATGGCGGAATAGCTGACACACCTAACGTTTCGATCGTATTCCAAGAATTTAGTGGGCTTGACCAATTTGATCAACCTACAACGACTGGTATTCCGTTAATATTCATCATCATAGGTGGAGTGTTGCTACTCTTAATTATCATTCTGGTGATTATCTTAATGACGAGAAAACCAAAATATGCAGAAGAGTATGCATATACGGCTGAAGTAGATGAAAGTGCTGAGGAAATACCGGAAATTGATGGACCAGAAGCAACAGAAAGTGCGATGAAAAGAAAGCAGCTTGAAAAGATGGCACAAGACAAACCAGATGAGTTTGCTAAATTATTACGATCATGGATATCAGAGGATTAGGGGGAGAGCTGAATGGCTAGAAATAAACATGCACTTAGTAGTCGACAAAAAGCAGCAATTCTGCTAATTTCACTTGGTCCTGATGTTTCGGCACAGATTTATAAGCATTTAACAGAAGAAGAAATTGAAAAGTTAACATTGGAAATTTCTTCAGTGAAAAAAGTTGATACAGAACAAAAAGAAGAAGTGATGGAGCAATTTCACCAAATTGCATTAGCGCAAGATTATATTTCACAAGGTGGAATTGGTTATGCTAGAACAGTTTTAGAAAAAGCTGTTGGAGGAGAAGAGGCACAAAAAATCATTGCTCGACTCACATCATCACTTCAAGTAAAACCATTTGACTTTGCTAGAAAAGCAGATCCAGCACAAATTTTGAACTTTATTCAAAATGAACACCCGCAAACAATCGCTTTAATTTTATCTTATTTAGATAATGAACAAGCGGGACAGATTTTATCTGAACTTCCACAAGAAGTACAGGCTGATGTAGCGAGGCGAATTGCCTTAATGGATTCAACATCACCAGAAATTATTTATCAAGTAGAACAGATTTTAGAAGAAAAGCTATCTGCTACTGTTACGCAAGACTACACTCAAACAGGTGGTATTCAGGCAGTGGTTGAAGTCTTAAATGGCGTAGATAGAAGTACAGAACGAACAATACTCGATGCCTTAGAAATACAAGATCCTGAACTAGCAGAAGAAATTAAGAAGCGTATGTTTGTGTTTGAAGATGTCGTGACATTGGACAACCGCGCTATTCAACGTGTGATTAGAGAAGTTGAAAATGATGACTTACGTCTGTCGCTTAAAGTTGCTAGTGAAGAGGTACAAGGTGTTATCTTTGAAAACATGTCCACTCGAATGGCAGAGACGTTTAAAGAGGAAATGGAATTTATGGGACCTGTCCGACTACGTGATGTTGAGGAAGCACAACAAAGAATTGTGGCCTCAATTCGTCGTTTGGAGGAAGTTGGTGAAATTGTAATTGCACGTGGCGGAGGAGATGATATTATTGTCTGACACTCAGCGTGAAATAAATACAAAAAAAATTCAATTGAAACCAATCACTTTTCCGGTGATTGAATCAGTTCAAGGTGAGACAGAGGAAGGAAAAAAAGTTAGTCAACTTAGCAAATTAACCGATAAAATTACCGCAGCAGAATTAAAGTTTAAAAAACTTAATGAAGCCATCGCAGTTCAAAAACTAGCAGCTGAACAAGAAATACAAGCTGCAAAAGACCAATGGTTAACTGAAAAACAACAGCTAATTGAAAAAACTAAGAAGACTGCTTTTGAAGAAGGTTTTAAAAAAGGACAAGATCACGGCCTTCGGTCCATAGCTGAACAACTGGACCAGGCTGATCAAATCGTTGAAACAGCTAGAACTGAATTTTCTAAGATTCTTGAACAAAGTGATGCAACAATTCTAACGTTATCAACAAAGATTGCGAGTAAAATTATTAATCGTGAGTTAAGTGAAAATAGTGGTTTTATTGAATTAGTTAAAGCCGCGATTCAAGAAGTTAATGATCAACCTTCGATTAAAATTTATACGAGTGCAGATGACTATCAAGTAGTCACTGATCAACATGAACAGTTACTCACACTCTTAGATTCTGAAGTTGTCCTGACAATTCATCCATTAGCGACATTAAATAAAGGTGATTGCATCATTAAAACGCCTTATTCAAAATTAGATGTTTCAGTGGATCAGCAATTATCAAAAATTAAAACACGTTTATTTGAAGTAATGGAGGAAATCAAACGTGAACATCGATAGTTATTTAAATACAATAGATCGAATGGATTCATATGTTAGATACGGAAAAATTGACCGTGTTATTGGCTTAATGATTGAATCGATCGGTCCTGAAGTTAATATCGGGAACGTTTGCTACATCCATTCTGAGAACGGCAAGAAAATTATGGCTGAAGTTGTTGGTTTCACTGGAGAGAAAGTATTGTTAATGCCATATTCACAAATTAATGATATTGGACCAGGTAGTCTTGTTGAAGCAACTGACCAATCATTAAAGGTTAAAGTTGGCAAAGGGTTAGTTGGTAAAGTGATCGACGCATTGGGTCAACCACTTGATCATTCACTATTACCACTTGGCTTACAAGGTGTTGATACCGAGCAAATCCCACCAAATCCATTGGATCGACCACGTATTTTAGAACCGATTGAATTAGGGATCAAAACCTTAGATACGATGTTAACAGTTGGAAAAGGGCAAAGAGTTGGAATATTTGCTGGTAGTGGTGTTGGAAAAAGTACGTTACTAGGCATGATTGCACGAAATAGTGAGGCAGACATTAACGTGATTGGCTTAATTGGTGAACGTGGTCGGGAAGTAAAAGAATTTATTGATAAAGACCTGGGTGAAGAAGGATTGAAGCGATCGATTGTAGTTGTAGCGACTTCTGATCAACCAGCATTAATGCGAATTAAGGGTGCGTATACTGCAACAGCTATCAGTGAATATTTTAGAGATCTAGGCTATAACGTTAACTTAATGATGGACTCTGTAACCCGTTTTGCGATGGCACAAAGAGAAGTGGGCCTTGCAATTGGTGAACCACCAACGACTAAAGGCTATCCACCATCGGTTTTCGGCTTATTACCAAAGTTGCTTGAGCGAACAGGTACAAGTGCATATGGAACAATTACCGCTTTTTATACGGTGTTAGTTGATGGAGATGATTTAAATGATCCAATAGCTGACGCCACCCGTGGTATTTTGGATGGTCACTTCGTTCTTGATCGTCGTTTAGCAGAACAAGGGCAATTCCCTGCGATCAATGTTTTGAAATCGATTAGTCGGGTGATGCCGCAAATAACAACATCGGAAGAACAGGAGTTAGCTAATGAAATGCGCTTAAACATATCGACGTATGAAGAAAACTATGAATTGATTCAAATCGGTGCCTATAAAAAAGGCACAAATCCAATCGTTGATCGTGCAATTCAATTACATCCTAAAATCACTGATTTTCTAAAACAAGGAATCGATGATAGTTGGACTAGAACTGAAGCAATCGAAAAAATGAAATCAATCTTAAATGGAGGATAAGCAAAGATGGCTACGATTAAAGCTTATAACAAAATCTTAAATCATCAAGAAAATGTAAAAAACCAAGCTTTACTCGCATATCAACAAGCTATCAATGACTTTGAACGCAGTGCTGAGAAGCTTTACTTATTATTAGATAAGAAAGAACAAGTAGAAAAAGAGTACAACTATTATTTATCGTCATCAGGTACTGTAACGACTTTAGCTACGCATTATGCCTTTATTGAACAGATTAAAGAGAGAATTTATACCGTTCAAGTAGAGGTAAACCAAAAGCGTGCAGTTATGGAGAAAAAACAACAAAAGTTAACAGAAGAACATGTCGAAGTGAAGAAATTTGAGAAAATTATTGAGAAAAAGCAACATAGAATTCGGGAAAAAGAAAAATATTTAGAGAATCAAATGATGGATGAAATATCTACAAGACAGTATTTTAATCATGGAAACAGGTGATGTAGATGGCAAAAAGACAAGATAATCAAAACAAAAAGATCAGTCTTATACAATGGCTATTTCTGATTATAATCCCATTAATTTTAGCCATCTCTATAGCATTTATCATTCTATCAATACTGGATTTAAATCCCGGTGCAAAGGTAAAAGAGCTTGCTAATCAAATACCAGTTATCAATCAAATCGTTACGACTGAAGAAGAAGCAGCAATAGAACGAAAAGAAAACCAGCTAGAAAATCAAATTACAGCACTTAAATCAGATAAATCAGGATTAGAAGCGGACTTGTCTGCACAGGAAGTGGAACTTAATCAACTGAATCAAGAGATTGAAAGATTAAGCCATTTACTGGAGCAATCACTAAACGATAATGAGTCTCAAGTTGAGCTGGAATCACAAGATGGATTAAAAATAGTCATTGACACATACCAAAAAATGTCAGCGAAAAGTGCCGCGCAGATTTTAACAAACATGAAAAATGCCGATGCAATTCGTATTTTAGCGGAATTGGATGAAGAATTACGAGCAGCTATTTTAAGTGCATTAGATCCAGAAAGTGCGGCCAATTTCACTGAACAATTATTAAATTAGCAAGTTTCACAAACTTGAAGGGGGGTGAAAAAATGAACATGAGCGCAGTGTTTTTACAGCAAACACCAGTGATTGATCAAATGAATCGAATGCAATCAACTAAAACTGTCGATGTCCCATTTCGTCAATTAATTGCACAGTCTGCAAATGAGGCGTCAATTATAGTCGACACAGTTAGTGCGATCGATCCGTCTGAGACGAAGCTGAGTCAATTAATTAGCTGGCTTGATCAACTGTCAGAAGATGATCTAGATGTGCTAATTGGTTGGTTCGAAACTGAGTTTGAGCTAAATGTTAATAATCTAACACAATTAGTTTCAGGACTAGTTGCTCTTGATCTAACTGAGATTGAACAAGGTGATGAAATGATCCAACAATTAGTTGCTGTACTTACAACTGAAGAGGATCAGGTAGAAGAAGCGACTCAATCTGACCTTGTGATCAGTCAAAATATCAATTTAAACACCCAGACGTATTTAGTTAATAGTAAAAATAGTACGATATATACTAATCACGATATGTCCGAATCAGTAATCAAACTGATTAATCAGTTTGATCAATTCTCTCAAAATGATGCTAAGCAGTTACTCGATCTATTGAAAGAAATGCAGGCTACGAACGAACCATTGGCAGTCATACTTGAAAATGCAACAATTCAAGAAACTGATCAAGCTAAACTTGATGTGTTTTCTAAAGTCTATGAGAACTTTATCAAAAAAACAACAGTAGCAAACCAGACAACATATCGATCAGATACGACAGTCACATCAAAAGATGTACTAAAGTGGGTTAGAGCGGCACTTGATCAGACTAATGTCGTAAAAGATAACGCGGCAAATACATTTGGTCAAATGTTTAGCCAACAGCAAACATCATCAACGATAGAGCAATTGCAAATCCAGCTCGGACAGCATGTTGAAACTACTGAACAAGTTAATGAGCAATTACTAACTCAATTTGAAAAAGCGATTAGTCAAAGTCGTTTTATTCAAAATCTATCAGGTAACAATCAGTTGTTGCTAAAATTAACACCTGAATCACTAGGGACAATTTTGGTTGAACTGACCGAAATGGATGGAGAAATGCTTGTTAAATTAACGGCGAGTTCACAGATGGCTAAAGAGGCATTAGAAGCAAATGTGCGAGAACTGAGAAATATGTTTGCACCACATAATATCGTTATCGAAAAGCAAGATGCTGAACCGATTATTGTAGAACAACCTTCGCCTTTTAAAGATTTACCTAATGAACAGGAATCTCACGAGCAAGAGCAGCAAGAAACACATAATACTGAAATAGATCGCGATGATGATTCGATCCGGTTTGAAGATCTACTATATCAAGAGAGGGTGTAGTAAATGACGAGAATTGATCCGTCTTATTACTTACGCAATGTCGATAGAGGTACACCGAGTTCAGACCTTGGTAAAGATGAATTCTTAAAAATATTAATGACACAAATTCAAAATCAAGATCCACTTAGTCCGATGGATGACCGGGAATTCATTTCACAGATGACGACATTTTCTTCATTAGAACAAATGATGAATATGAATGAATCAATCGGTCTCTTGGTCAATAACCAGATGATGTCACCAGTTGTTCAATACAGTCACTTAATCGGTAAGGAAGTCAGTTATTATGCAATTGATGAAGAAACTGGGCAAGTAAAAGTACCGAAAGAAATGGTTGTAAATGAAGTGATCGCCGTCAGCGAAAATAACGGATTTGCTGTACTAGAATTAGAGAATGGCGGGAAAATTTACACGGATGAAATTTTAAGGATTAATCAACCTTCAAAAGAATAAAGGAGGAGATTAAATGAATCACCGTATTCAACATGTTCCGCAGCATGCATTGTTGCAAAATCGATCACATAAAGTTGCGCAAAAAAGTAACCCGATCAATTCGTTTCAATCAATCTTAGATCAAACGAAATCGGAATTAAAAATTAGTAAGCATGCACAAAATCGATTAGATGAACGACAAATTCATATTTCGACAGAAAAGTGGCAGGAAATTGCTGATCAAGTTAACCAAGCAAAACAAAAAGGCATTACTGATTCATTAGTCATTACGAGTGAGGCGACGCTATTAGTTAGTGCGAAGAACAATACCGTAGTAACAGCACTTGATCGACATGAAGCGCAAAGTCGAATTTTCACCAATATTAATGGAACAATTTTATTAGATTAGGGCTGGACCTTAACAGGAAGCCCCTGACCCTGTTGACTGATTGATACAGGAGTCTATAAATAGGAGGAATGTTAAAATGTTAAGATCAATGTATTCTGGTATTGCGGGAATGAAAGGTTTTCAAACACAATTAGACGTAGTAGGTAATAATATTGCTAACGTGAATACCTCAGGTTATAAAAAATCACGGGTCGCATTTCAAGACATGATGAGTCAAACAATTGCTGGTGCTTCAGCATCAACAGATATCCGCGGTGGAATTAACGCACAACAAGTTGGTTTAGGTTCACAGATCGGTGCGATTGATGTTATTCATACACAAGGTAACCGTCAAACGACGAACCGAACTCTAGACCTTTCTTTAGAAGGAGATGGTATGTTTATCTTTGCTTCAGGTACTGATGAAGACAATTTTGAATTAGCAGATGTGAACTTAGCTTACTCAAGAGCTGGTAACATGTATTTAGATGACAACGATTATATCGTTAATGCAAACGGTGAATATCTTGTCGGTATTAACGAATCGGGAAATGTTGGTCGAATTGCAATTCCGCCAGCTGCATCGAGCTTTAGTATTCAAGGGGACGGAACAGTTAACTATATTGATCAAAATAATCAAACGCAAGTTGCTGGTCAGATTATGTTAGCTAAATTTGCAAACCCAGGTGGTTTAGAGCAAATTGGTTCAAATATGTATCGCTCGACTGTTAATGATGGAATGATAGGTACAGATGGAATTCCTACTTTAATTGTTCCAGAATCAGAAGGTAGTGCTTCAATTGTATCTGGCGCACTTGAAATGTCGAATGTTGACTTAGCTGAAGAATTTACAGACATGATTATTGCTCAACGTGGATTCCAAGCAAACACAAGAATTATTACGACATCTGATGAAATATTACAAGAATTAGTTAACCTTAAACGATAGTTAGGAGGGTGGAGCAAGTTTAGTGACTTGCTCCTAACATAAAAATGATTCAATTGACGAGTTTTAATGGTGAAACATTCACTTTAAACGCAGTGTATATTGAACGTGTTCAGTCATTTCCCGATACAACGATCACATTATTTAATGGTAAAAAATTAGTTGTAAAAGAAACTGAATTAGAAGTAAAAGCATCAGTTTTGCAGTTTTATCAACAGATTGGTATAACTGGCTTTCAATTAAAAGTGGGTGAAAATAATGAATAATAAAGGATTTAAAATTGTTTTAGTTATTCTAGCAATTATTGCTTTAGCGGGTATCGCTGGTGTTATCTATCTATTGTTAGATGACGATGACCCCGACCGTGCATTAACGATTGAAGAGCAAGTTGAGTACTCATTTACGACAGAGGAAATTAATCTTGATTTAGATGATCAGCGTTATGTTCAACTGAAATTTAACATTCTTACTAACAATAGTGATGCTAGAGATGAAGTTGAATTAAGAGAGTTCCAATTCAAGAATATTTTAATTAAAGAGACTGTTAATATGACATCTGCTGAATTACAAGCCGATTTGACTCAATTTGAAGAAACTCTAAAAGCAGAAATGAACAAATTAATGGAAGAAGGGGAAATTACCGACATCTATATCGTTGGTAAAATTGTACAGTAGTATAACTCCTCTGTAGGAGGTGGAATGTATGGCGGAAGAGGTTCTGTCCCAAAGTGAGATTGATGCACTTTTATCTGCATTATCGTCTGGAGAAATGGACGCTAATCAGTTGAAGCAAGAAGAAAGTGAACGGAAGGTAAGAGTTTATGACTTTAAACGTGCACTACGCTTCTCAAAAGACCAGATTCGAAGCATTTCAAGAATCAATGAGAATTACTCAAGACTGTTAACAACATATTTTTCAGCACAGTTGCGTACATATGTACATATTTCTGTCGCTTCAGTTGATCAAGTTCCATATGAGGAATTTGTTCGTTCAGTACCGTCGATGACTGTATTAAATATATTTAGTATGGCACCATTAGATGGGCGAATTATTTTTGAAATCAATCCTAATATTGCTTATGCGATGCTAGATCGCATTTTAGGTGGACGAGGAACGAGTTTAAATAAAATTGATAAGTTGACAGAAATTGAAACAACAATTATGACTAATTTATTTGAAGGATCTCTTGATAACTTGAGAGAGGCTTGGTCCTCGGTTGAAGACATTGATCCTGTATTAGAAGAATTCGAGGTCAATCCTCAATTCTTACAACTCGTCTCTCCGAACGAAACAGTTGTCGTCGTTTCATTAAACACAACAATTGGAGAAAGTTCTGGGATGATCAACATTTGTATACCACATGTTGTTTTAGAACCAATTATGCCAAGGCTTTCTGTTCATTATTGGATGCAGACAGAAACACAAAAAGAACGAAAACCAGAAGAGTATAAAAACTTATCTGATAATCTAAAAACAACTATGCTAGACTTAAATGTATTGCTTGGAGAAACAGAAATTACAGTCAATGATTTTTTAAATCTATCAAAAAACGATGTTTTACATTTAAACCAATCAATTCAAGATCCTTTACTGTTACAATCTGAAGGAGAAACATTGTATACTGTACAACCAGGACATAATAAAAATAAGGTTGCCGTACAAATTTTAGAAGAAATAAAGAAGGAGGCACCAGATGATGAATGATGGTATGCTTTCACAAGATGAAATCGACGCATTATTAAATATGGATGATGATATAGAGGTAATTGATCAGCCTAATGAAGAACAACCTCTCTTAACAGAAATGGAACAAGATGCTTTGGGGGAAATAGGAAATATATCTTTTGGGAGCTCTGCGACAACACTAGCGACACTATTGAATCAAAAGGTAGAAATTACAACGCCTAAAGTTACATTTGTGAAGCGAAATGATTTAGAAAAAGAATTCCCAATACCGCATGTAGGTGTTGAAGTAAAATATACTGAAGGCTTTAAAGCTGACAATTTGTTTGTTTTAAAATCCGATGATGCTTATGTCATTGCAGATTTGATGCTTGGTGGAGACGGTGTAGTTCAAAATCAAGGTGCTGAACTTGATGATATTTATATGAGTGCAATCCAAGAAGCAATGAATCAAATGATGGGTACTGCAGCAACAAGTATGTCAACAATTTTTTCGAAACGGATCGATATTTCACCACCGTCAACTGTTTTATTAGATGTGAGTGAGGAATCTAGTGATCAATATATTCCGAACGATAATACTTTAATAAAAGTTTCTTTCCAACTAAAAATTGGTGAGCTAGTAGACTCGAATATTATGCAGTTATTACCACCGTCATTTGCAAAGGAAATGGTTGCTGGTCTATTAAATGCATCGGAGCCAGAACCAACACCTGAACCAAAGAAAGAAGTAATACCCGAACAAAAAGAGGCTAGTTCAATGAATCAACAAACGATTAATCGTGAAAATGTAGCGAACGCACCAAGACAACCGCAAAATATTGGAGAACCAACACTCTCGAATGCATCAATTCAAAATGCACAATTTTCGAGTTTCGAACAAATAGAATTACCACAAGTTGAACACCGTAATTTAGATATGTTATTGGATATTCCATTACAAGTTACGGTTGAGTTAGGTCGAACAAAACGTGCTGTTCAAGAAATACTAGAGTTATCATCTGGTTCAATTCTCGAACTTGATAAATTAGCAGGTGAACCAGTTGATATTCATGTCAATAATAAATTAATTGCGCAAGGTGAAGTAGTTGTAATCGACGAGAACTTTGGTGTTCGAGTGACTGAAATCATTAGCCAATCTGATCGTTTGAAAAATTTAAATTAAAATTGTCTAGGAGGAAGAATAATGGCACATAAAGTTTTAATTGTGGATGACGCTGCTTTTATGCGAATGATGATTAAGGATATTTTAAATAAAAATGGTTTTGAAATAGTTGGTGAGGCCCAAGACGGACAACAAGCTGTTGAGAAATATCAGGAATTGAAGCCAGATCTAGTCACAATGGACATTACGATGCCTGAAAAAGATGGAATTACTGCATTAAAGGAAATTAAAGCACTTGATCCAAATGCAACAGTTATTATGTGTTCAGCGATGGGGCAGCAGGCAATGGTTATTGATGCGATTCAAGCTGGTGCAAAAGACTTTGTTGTAAAGCCGTTTCAAGCTGATCGTGTGATAGAAGCCATAACAAAAGCATTGGACTGATTGGATGAAAAAGTTCGTATTTTTATCACTATTGTTTTTCATCATGTTAAATTCAATAGTGGTTCAGGCTGAAACTGGAGACGGTTCAGTGTCTGATTTTTTTAATCAAACTGAATCGATTGATCAAGACGATTCTGAATTATTTAATGAGGATGTAAAACTACCTGCTACTCAACAAAATAATAATAACAAGCAATTAAGTATTCCTGGCTTAATATTACGGATCATCATTGTTTTGGTCATTATTATTGGGTTGATTTATCTCTTATTGAAACTGTTAAATCGATCCAGTAATTTCACTAAACAAGGTGAGGTGTTGACTAATTTAGGCGGTATCTCATTGGGGATGAATAAATCAGCCCAAATGCTTAAGGTAGGCGACAAAATTTATCTTATTGGAGTTGGCGAAGATATATCAATCCTAACTGAGATAACGGATCCAGCTACTATCGAACAGTTGTTAGAAAAGCAACAAGTAGCACCATTGAGTAGCTCATCATTTTTAGAGCAGTTCAAGTTGCTTGGTAAAAAGACTAAGTCAACAGATGAATCAGCCCAGGTTGATAATACGTTTAAAAATCAAGATTTTGCTTCTTTATTTAAAGGAGAACTAGATACGATGAAAGAAAAAAGAGAAAAAATTAGAGTTAAACATAAGGAAGAAGAATAATTATGAATGAATTTATTGATATTTTCTCTGGCACTGATTTAGAAACGGTGTCCAGTGCCGTTCAACTATTGATTTTATTAACAATTTTTTCTTTAGCACCAGGAATTTTGATATTACTAACAAGCTTTACACGTACGATTATTGTTTTATCTTTTACACGTACTTCCTTGGCAACGCAACAAATGCCACCGAATCAAGTCTTGATAGCGATCGCACTTTTTATTACTTTTTTTGTAATGGCGCCAACCTTTCAAGAGATCAATCAAGAAGCACTTACACCTTTGATGAATGAAGAGATTGGTCTTGAAGAGGCATATGACCTTGCAACTGGTCCGATTAAGCGTTTTATGTCGAATCATACACGGCAAAAAGATTTGCAATTGTTCTTAAACTACACCAATACTGATGCAATTGAAACGATTGAAGACATCCCATTAACAGCGCTCGTCCCAGCTTTTGCGATTAGTGAATTAAAAACAGCATTTACAATGGGTTTTTTAATCTTTATTCCCTTTCTAGTCATTGACATGACGGTTGCAAGTATCTTGATGTCAATGGGAATGATGATGTTACCGCCAGTAATGATTTCATTGCCATTTAAAATTTTACTATTTGTTTTAGTCGATGGTTGGCATTTAATTATCGAGTCTTTATTAGCGAGTTTTCATTAGCAATATAAATAAGCCATAAGGAGATTAAAGGCATGAGTGAAGAAGCAGTAATTTCATTAGCCGAACAAGGCATTATAACGATTTTGATGGTTGCAGGGCCATTGTTGATTCTAGCCTTAGGTGTCGGATTACTGGTGAGTGTTTTTCAAGCGACAACACAAATCCAAGAGCAAACGTTAGCGTTCATACCTAAAATTGTGGCAGTTCTACTAGGGATCGTCTTTCTTGGACCATGGATGTTAAATCAACTAACACAGTTTGCGATGAGTATTTTTCAAAATCTGACTCAGTTTATAGGTTAATCGATGTTAACATTAATTGATTTTAACTACTTACCTGCTTTCATGCTTATTTTCGCACGAATCGTGGCTTTTATTGCAACTGTCCCAATATTTTCATATAAAAATATTCCGAACCCATTCAAAATTGGGATAGCCTTTTTTATTAGTCTTATTATTGTATCGACATTAGACATTCCTGCATTACCGATTGATTTAACCTACATATTATTACTTTTTAAAGAAGTAATGGTTGGGTTAATTATTGGTCTAGTTGCCACTTTGATTTTAACAGTTGTTCAAATCGCTGGAGGATTTATTGACTTCCAGATGGGTTTTGCGATCGCTAACGTAATGGATCCACAAACGGGCGCTCAAAGCCCAATTATTGGTCAATATTTTTATACATTTGCTTTGTTATTTATTTTAGCGATTGACGGACATCATTTACTAATAAACGGTGCAATAGCAAGTTTTAATTTTGTCGAACTTGATCAGTTAATCAATTTCACTGGAGAGTCCTATATTACAGCGGTTATTGTCATGTTTAGTCAAATGTTTTTAATTGCCTTTCAAATGGCGGTACCAATTGTGGGTAGCTTGTTTTTAGTTGACGTTGCTTTAGGTATTATTGCCCGAACAGTACCTCAACTTAATGTGTTCGTGGTTGGAATACCAGTGAAGATTACTGTATCCTTTATTGCAATCAGTATATACATAGTTTTTTATATTAGTATTGTTAAGCGTCTTTTTGGTTATACGTTAGAAGTGATGGATGGTTTTATGCGGATTCTAGGAGGAATGTGATGATGGAGTTATTAGTGTTAGATCTGCAGTTTTTCTCTGGAGAAAAAACCGAGAAAGCGACACCGAAAAAACGTGAAGATACACGTGAAAAAGGTCAAGTTGCCAAAAGCCAAGATGTGAACACAGCTATCCTCCTTTTCTTAATGTTCATTACATTTATAGCAATCGGTCCATTTTGGAAAGAGCGGTTCACTGGGCTGTATACTCGTGTGTTTACTGAGTATATTAATTGGACTGTTACGCCTGATCAACTTCATCTGATCTTCGTAGATATCCTAGTTTATATCGCAATCACAATTGCCCCAGTTCTTGGGGTAGCCATTATCGCGGGGGTTGTATCAAACTTACTTCAGATTGGTTTTTTATTTACCGCTGAACCTTTACAAATGAAATTGGATAAGCTTAATCCACTAGAAGGCGCAAAAAGGATCTTTTCGTGGCGTGCCATCGTTGAATTGGTCAAGTCAATTTTAAAAATTACTGTGGTTGGTGGTGTTACTTTTTCTATTCTGTGGGGAAGTAAGGATGATATTTTCATGCAATCACAAACTAGTTTAGATAATGCACTAACATTCTTTAGTTCGACAACTGTTAGAATGGGTATTTCGGCTGCGATTGCATTACTTGTCCTTGGGGTACTTGACTATGCTTATCAACGTTTTGATTATGAAAAAAACTTACGCATGTCCAAACATGAAATTAAAGAAGAGTATAAAAATATCGAAGGTGATCCTTTGATTAAATCGAAAATTAGAGAAAATCAACGTCAAATGGCAATGAGACGGATGATGAGCGAGGTGCCTGATGCGGATGTTGTCATCACAAACCCGACGCACTACGCAATTGCCTTGAAATACGATGAATCAAAAGCGGTAGCTCCTTATGTTGTTGCTAAAGGGGCGGATTATGTTGCTTTTAAAATCCGTGAACTTGCAGAAAAAAATCAAGTGATGATTGTTGAAAATCGTCCTTTAGCGAGAGCATTATATGCGAATGCAGAAATTGGCCAAACGATCGATGAATCGTACTATCAGGCTGTAGCAGAAGTGTTGGCTTATGTTTACCAAACTGAACAGAGAGCGTAATCCGACATGTAGGGAGAGAGTTATATGTTTAAACTAAAAGATATATCGGTCTTATTATTCGTTATTATCATTATGGTTATGATTATCGTCCCATTACCGGGATGGATCTTAAGTATCCTCATTTTAATCAATATTTCTTTATCGTTAGTTGTTATTTTAGTTGCAATGAATATAACTGAACCACTTCAGTTCTCGGTATTGCCTTCATTGTTATTAGTCATAACGCTATTTCGATTGGGCTTAAACGTTTCAACGACGCGTTCTATTCTAGCAGAAGCAGACGCAGGTAGTGTAGTTGATACATTTGGATCATTTGTTATTGGCGGCAACCCTTTAGTAGGTTTTGTCGTCTTTGCAATTTTAGTCATTGAATCTGACATTCTTCTGTCTAAAATAGGAGAAATACCAATCATAGCACCATTACCGATTTCGCCACATTCACTCCTATTACACAGCGGCGAATATCCAAACGAAACATCAACAACAATAGCCTC
>CAZONN010000005.1:15379-23794 GCA_964581235.1 uncultured Amphibacillus sp. | reverse complement strand
AATGTTTTTTTATTTTGATTAAGGGAAGGATTAACTGTATGCGTCATCAAGGTTAATATTATTGGGAAATGATTCATTTGTCATTGAGTTATATATGTCAACTTGTACGTTATATGGTATACTTAAATAATAAACATAGAAATATGAATTAGTGAAGATTGGAGAGTGATCGAGTTGAAAAAAATCGCAATTTTAACTTCGGGTGGCGATTCACAAGGAATGAATAGTGCGATTCGTGCCGTGACTAGAAGCGGACTAGCTAATAACTTCGAAGTGTATGGGGTTCGAAGAGGTTTTAAAGGGTTAATAAAGAATGACTTTATTAAATTAGGAACAAAAGAGGTTAGCGATAAATTGTATCGTGGAGGAACATTTCTACAATCTGCCCGTTCAGAAACATTTAAAACAGCTGAAGGACAAGCGGTTGCAGTTGAGAGTTTAAAAGAAAAAGGAATTGATTATGTCGTTGTAATCGGTGGTGATGGAAGCTATCAAGGTGCGCGAGCTCTTCAACGCCATGGCATTAAGACATTTGGTATTCCAGGTACAATTGATAATGATATTCCGTTAACTGATTTTACAATCGGATTTGACACGACATTAAATCTAGTGACTGATTTAGTTGGTAATTTACGTGATACGATGAGTAGTCATGAGCGAGTGAGCGTGATCGAAACAATGGGCCGTAATTGTGGTGACATTGCTTTGCAAGCGGGAATTGCTAGTGGAGTCGATGCAATATTAATACCTGAGATTGAAGTTAATTTAGAGAAAATTGCTGCGAGTGTGAAGGCAGGTTTTGATCGTGGGAAATCTCACAGTATCGTGATCGTTGCTGAAGGCGCAGGTGATGCTGAAGATGTGGCGAAAAAGCTGAAAGAATTATCAGGTCTGGACACACGTGCAACAGTGCTTGGACATATTCAACGTGGTGGGGCACCAAGTTCATTTGATCGGGTATTTTCAAGTCGCCTTGGTCACCGTGTGATTGAATTAATTCAAGAAGGTGTCGATGGTGTTGGTTTAGGAATTGAACACAACCGTATTACTTATCACAGCTTTGATGACATTCTTAGTGCCAAAAATGACATTGATAAAAAATTATATCACGTCTTTGAAGATTTAGTTTAAATAACAAAAGAGGCTGGGCAAAACTCTAATGATCATTAAAATAAAAATGGTTCTATTTACGACAAGACCGTAAATAGAACCATTTTTTTCTTCATAAGACTAGTTATGTCCTTATCTCTATTATCTTTGTTCGATAAATATCCTCAGTGAGACACTCTTCTTTTCTGACACCATCTTTGTCAATAATAATTAAGCCTTCACCTTATTTACTTAAAGCTTAAATTGATTAATGTGACTTTCAAGTTGTTTTGCTAGGCTTGAGAGAAAACCAGCGCTTCGGGAGATCTCTTCCATAGAGCTGTTTGTTTCTTCAGCAGATGCGGCCGTTTCTTCAACCGCGGCTGCGGATTCTTCTGACACAGCAGCAATGTCTTCGATTGAATGACTAATTCTTTCGGTATCATTTGTAATCGTCGTTAAATTATTAACTGTCGATTGAACGTTGGTGACCATTTCATTAATTGCACGATTAATTTGTTCAAAGGCTTGGCCTGTTTGTTCAATTTGCTTTGTCCCTTCACTCACTTCTTGATAACCCGTTTCAAGTGCCGTGGAAACCTCACTTGATTCAGTTTGAATGTCTGTGATAATATTTGCTACACCTGAAATGGACTGGCTGACTTGTTCGGCTAGCTTTCTCACTTCATCAGCAACTACAGCAAATCCTTTACCTTCTTCACCCGCTCTGGCAGCTTCAATTGCTGCGTTTAGTGCGAGTAGATTTGTTTGTTCAGCGATATCCTGAATAACAGTTACAATCGAATTAATTTCTTGTGATTTTTCATCTAAGCTTTGTACTTTTGTAAATGAATCTGCCACAATTTGATAAATTTGTTCCATTTGAACTTTTGACTGATCGATTTGTGCAGACCCGTTATGTGATAAACTTAAGATTTCTTTCGAGCCATCAGCAATCGTAATTGAATTATCACTTGCTTCTTTAATATTCATATTATAGCCTTCCATCAGCAATGTTAAGTCTGTTGTACTGTTTGCTTGAGTTTCACTGCCTGAGGAAAGTTCCTCCATTGTAACGGCAATTTGTTCACTGCCTTCTTTAACATAGTTGGATGTCTCAGCTAAACTCAGGCTTTGTTCTGCAACTTCATGCGTCGCTGTTTTTACTTGAGTAATTGTTCTGATCAGACTTTGTTTCATTTGGTTAACTGAATCGGCTAATTCACTAAATTCGTTATCACCTTTTACTTGAATCTGATCACCAGTTAAGTCACCATTGGCAATACGATCGGTCTCATCTCTAATCAAATATAAATTATAGGTAAATCCTCTGACAATAAAAGTGATCAAGATTAAGCCAATTGCGGTTGCTATTAACGTAATAATAATCGAGTTAAATAAAATGTCGTTACGAATTGACCTGGCGAGATGAGCCAGGTCAAAATCTATTCCGACAACACCAATTGCTTCGCCACTTGAGTCATGAATACTTTTGGCTAAAGTGATGACAGATCGACCAGTTCCAGTGTCAATGTATGGTGCGGTCCAGATTACTTGATCATTTGATTGAGCGGCACCTAAGTACCAGTCTGTGGTTCGAGGGTCATAACTTGTTAAATCGACACCTTCAGGTTGGTTAACGTAATGTGCGCCATCTTTTGTGCCTAAATATAAATTCAGAACATAAGAATCGCCTTGAACAAGTTCATCGAAGAAATCTCGATAATATGTCGTTAATTTAGCATCATTTGCTACCGGTAATTTACTGACATCAAATGGATCAACTGATTCGACTTGAACAGTTTCATATTGCAATTCATCTTGTTCACTAATATTTGCTAGCTTTTGATCGTAATCAGCAAAAACGTCTTGATATTTTGTACCTAATGCTTCGATGTCAGCTTTTTCAATCGTTGCTTTTTCAATAATTTCGGTATTCGAGTAGTTAAAAAAGCCGATTACAATTGCGGGTAAAACAAGTAAAATGATCATGATAAGTGGTAAAAAATATTTGATTTGTTTAATTCTTTTCATTTTTCCACCCCTTTTTTAGTGTAGAATATATACATACCCTAATTATTCATCCGAAAGGTCGTCATCTGCCGTCATCCTCGGAAATAAAGAGCTATTTCCTTCGTGCGAAGTATCGCTGATGAGGCTTTCCTTTTTGCTATCCCGTTGGATCCTCGTATCTTCAGGTGATGATGTATTAGTCCATTTCATTTTTTAGTGAGTGTTTAAATATTAACGAGAAGATTGTCGTTAAGCACCACTACTTGGTTTATGATAAACCGTGAATAATTTAGGCTATAGCTAATGATATTATCGGCTTTAAGGTAGGGTTATGTAGTTATTTATCGAATTTTCGACAGCAATAAGTATAGTTACTGGAGGTTTTATTATGCAGAAATCAGGATGGCTTATTTATAATGGTGGTTTGATCACCGATAAATTTATTGATATTCATAATTGGTATGTTAGGACGGCTAAATCACTTCAAATTGATTTGAAGCCAGTAGCAAATAATCAACTCATGAGCCAAATTAAAAACGGCAAATTTGAATTAGCATCAGAGTTGAATAAACCAGATTTTGTTTTGTATTTAGATAAGGATATTCACCTAGCAAGACAACTTGAAATGCTTGGTATTCCAGTTTTTAATTCAGCTGAAACGATTGCTGTTTGTGACAATAAAATCACTATGCATCAACAATTAGCGACAGCTCAATTACCACAACCTTTAACAATTTTTGCACCAATGTTATTTTCGCATGTCGAAACACCTGTGCCAGCCTTTTTGAATCATGTTGAATCAAGTCTGACTTATCCGCTAGTTGCTAAGGAAGCTTATGGCTCGTTTGGTGAGCAAGTTTATTTAATTAATAATCGTTTAGAGTTAGAGGAGATTGCAACGAAGCTCATTCACCGACCTCATTTGTTTCAGAAATATATTCACTCTAGTCATGGAAAGGATATGCGATTACACGTTGTTGGGAATCAAGTTGTCGCGAGTATGTTGCGAGTGTCTAAGCAGGATTTCAGAGCAAATGTGACAGGTGGCGCACAGATGTATACTGCTGAACCGAGTGAAGCATTTATAGAACTAGCGATTGCTGCATCTCAAGCGGTTGGGGCTGATTTTTCTGGTGTTGATCTTTTATTTGATCAATATGATGAACCGATTATTTGTGAAGTGAATTCAAATGCACATATTAAAACAATCTATCAAGCAACATCTATTGATGTGACGCAGGTTATATTTAAATATATTTTAAGCAAACTATAAGGCCACTCTATTTAAGAGCGGCCCACTCTGTTTTTCTAATTAAAAGTCTCCATTCGTCCCATCGTCGACGCCATCGTTGATATCATCATATGCTGGATCTTCAACATCGGGGTTATTACCGGCTGGGTCGTTAACGTCAGGATTCTCTATATCAGCATCACAAACTGATAAGTTCTTACAGCAAACTCGCAGTCAAGTGATTGAACACGTGCTAAATAATCGACGGGTGTTAATTGCTAATTAACAATTATTTCAGATTTACCTTGTAAAAACTTGTTGATTTTATTATTTTTGCTATACTGATAATGGTAGATATAATTACAAATAGATAGGGCGATGACTATGGGACAACAACGGAGAACAAAGAAAAAGAAGAAGCGAAATTGGTGGGTATTAACGCCCCTTATTGTAATTGGTGTGATCATACTCTCGATAGGGCTTTATGCCGCTTATATATTTAATGGCGTGAAACAGAATATCGATGGTGAGATGTACGAGGCAGTAACATCGATCGATCCAAAAGTGACTCAAAAGAAAATTAAAGAACGTGAGAATTTAAATATTCTCCTACTTGGTATAGATTCGGAATCATCTGATAGTGGTAGGTCTGATGCTGTTATTGTGATGACATTAAAACCAGATGAAGATGAAATGCAAATGATCAGTATTCCACGTGATACGCGTGCACCAATTGTTGGTCGTGGTACTGTTGAAAAAATTAATCATGCCTATGCTTATGGCGGGGCAGATATGGCAATCGAAACGGTTGAAAGTTTCTTAGGTATTAATTTAGACTACTTTGTCCGAATTAATATGAATGGTTTGGCTGAGCTTGTTGATGAGCTCGGTACAGTAACGGTTAATAATGAGTTGAACTTTAGTCAAGGTGGTTATAGTTTCCCGATTGGTCCTGTTGAGTTGAACGGGGATATGACACTCAGTTATGTGCGGATGCGTAAGCAGGATCCAAAAGGTGACTTTGGTCGAACGGATCGTCAGCGAAAAGTGATTGAAGGGATTATCAATGAGGGTGCAACGGTTGCAAATGCAACACGCATCGTTGAGTTAACTGATATTTTAGGGAAAAACATGGGTACGAATATGGAATTTAATGATATGGTTTCGTTAATGTCTCATTATCGTCATACGCGACGTAATGTGTCTAATTATCAGGTTCAGGGTTCAGGAACGACGATTGATGGTATTTATTATTATGTCGTAAGTGATGAAGAAATTGCTAAAGTAAGGGCAATGATTGATTCTTAAAAAATCAAATAAACGAGTGATAGCTAATAGATAGCTATCGCTCGTTTTTTGTTTGTCATTTTAAATTTCTATCGGTAGTACGTAAATGAGAACTGTGAAGTAGTGTAGTATTGTTGCGGTAAGGACAAAGATGTGCCAGACCATGTGGTGATATTTGAAAAAACGCCAGACGTAGAAGATTGCCCCGAGTGTGTAAAATAGGCCACCGATCATTAATAAGCTCATGCCGCGACTAGCTATTTGTTCGGTTAACATTGGCCAGGTTAACACGATTAACCAACCCATGAGAACGTACAAAATCGTTGAGACAAGGACAAAACGTTTGACGAAAAATACTTTAAAAATAGTACCACCAATCGCTATTGCCCAAACGATCCCGAATAAAGTCCAACCCAATGTGCCTCGAACAGCGATTAATAAAAAAGGTGTGTAAGTACCGGCAATAAAAAAGTAAATTGATGAATGGTCTAATATTTCAAAAACATCTTTTGCTTTACCTTTGGGCAAACTATGGAGCAATGTTGAAGACGTGTATAAGAAAACCATTGATACTCCAAAAATGGTAAAGCTGACAACATGCCAGGCTGATCCATAGAGTGCTGAAAAGATAATTAAAAACACTAAGCCAGCAATACTAAAGACCATGCCAACCCCGTGAGTAATCGCATTAGCAATTTCTTCGCCTAAACTAAACTGATTGACTTTATTCATGTAATAACCTCTCTTTCCCATCTAATTATGAAGAGAACGAGCTAAAATTGCAAGGTTTTACCGATCAATTGAACAAATTTTTGACAATAAATTAGTGGCTATTCTTGGCTTTGTTGAGTGGGCTTATGTTAATATAAAGGAGACGGAAAATAAATTTAAAGGGGTTATCTTTTATGAAGGAAGAGATTAAGTTTAATCCTAATATTTATAAAGACAAAAAGAATGAGATGCTTCGATTTTTAATGGGTTACAAGTTTGCTTTGGAGCAATTAGAAACAAAAATAGATTTGTTGAAGAGTGAGTTTAAGTATATTCATGATTATAATCCGATCGAGCATGTCAGTTCGCGGGTGAAGACGCCTGAAAGTATTATGCGTAAGGTGCAAAGAAAAGGTTGTGACATGACGATTGAGTCGATTCGCGAAAATGTTCGGGATATCGCCGGTCTAAGAATTACGTGTTCATTTGAGTCTGATATTCATGTTTTGCATAGGATGTTAGAGGAACATGGCGATGTAGATATTATTGAAGAAAAAAATTATATTACTAAACCTAAAGGGAATGGTTACCGGAGCCTACATTTAATCGTAGAGGTTCCTGTTTTTATGTCTGATCGTGAAGAGCGGGTTTTGGTAGAAATCCAAATTCGGACGATTGCGATGGATTTTTGGGCATCGTTGGAGCATAAGATTTATTATAAGTATAATAAGGAAATACCTGAACATATTAAGCGTGATCTTGCTGAGACGGCAGAGGTGGCGCATCAGCTTGATAAAAAGATGGAAGCTCTCCATACCGAGGTTAATTTGATTAAGTCTAATGATGAGACTGAAGAGGATGTTGAAACGTTTGAAATTAGTGATGAGCAGTTTCGTTTACCGATGAATTTTATTAATCGATTATCGAAAGTGAATTGGTTGTAAACTAAATAGCAGGATTTTTGAGAAAAGACGTTGAAAACAGCGTCTTTTTTAAGTTTTTATTGAGTTTTTGTAAAAAAGTTTGCTAAAATGATATTAAAAATTAATGATATCTAGTATAATAAAAGTATTGTGCTTATATTTAGCTTAAGGTTATAACCTAGACTACATTTGATTAGATAGATAGAGATAGATCATAATATTAAGGGGATATCTAACTTATGTATAAAATTGAAAGTTTTGAAAAGCAAATGTTTCAGGTGTATCAGCTCAAAAATGAGCAGGATACATCTTGGATTACAGTTTGTCCTGAGCGTGGTGGGATCATTATTGGTTATGGTACAAATGGCAAGGAGAAGCTCTACTTAAATGAAGAGACATTCTATGATCGTAAGCAAAATGTTCGTGGTGGGATTCCAATTTTGTTTCCGATTTCTGGTCAACTTCCTTATGGTCAGTATCAATGGGATGACAAGAAATATTTGATGCCAGATCATGGACTAGCCCGCATTCATCCTTGGGAAGTTATTGAGACTCATGCTGATGAGGAAAAAGCGTTTATTTCTATTTTATTTGAGAGCAGTATTGGTACGAAAGAAGTGTATCCATTTGATTTTGAAGTAATTTTCACTTATACACTTAAAGAAAACCAATTGATGATTTATCAAACTTACCGAAATATTGGTAAGCATTCAATGCCAATTTATCCAGGTTTGCATCCGTATTTTAAAGCAGCTTCTAAAGTTATCTCAATTGATACAGGCGCACAGGTGTATCTTGATGAGAATGACGGTAAAGAAAAAGAGTTTACTGGCAAAATTGATCTGAGTAAACTAACTGAAGCGGTTGTTTTAGAAAACAAACGAACAGATATCGATGCAAAAATTGATGAGGTTGATGTTCAAATGAACGTAGCAAAAGACTTTCGCTATACTGTTTTGTGGTCTGAAGAAGGAAAAGACTTTGTTTGTGTCGAACCTTGGACTGCAAAATCAGGAGAGATGTCGAGACAAGATGAGTTAATTATTGTCGAGCCAGGTGAAGCCTTTGAAACATGGAATAGTTTTCAAGTAGTCTAAGCTGAATAAAGAATGAATTTTAAGTCCAAAGCATGATAAATGCATTGGGCTTTTTTGTTTGTCT
>CAZONN010000005.1:12877-15279 GCA_964581235.1 uncultured Amphibacillus sp. | reverse complement strand
TCGCGCATAAATCCAAAATATCGCGCATAAACTCAGAATATCGCGCATAAATCCAAAATTCCGAGCATAAAAAACACCTTACTAACTACTTAAGTAAGGTGTTTTGAACATTTTGCTTAATAATTAAATAATGAACTCACTGGCTTTTCTAAGTGGACACGTTTAATTGCATCTGCAAAAATAGCTGCCGTACTTAGTACAGTCATCTTGTCAGATAGATTGTCTTGTGAGATCGCAATTGTGTCTGTTAGAACCAATTCTTTGATCGGTGATTCATCAATATAATGAGTTGCGATCCCGGAAAGAACTGGGTGTGTACAGGCGGCATAGATTTCTTTTGCCCCATTAATGTGTAATGCTGTTGCACCTTTTGAAACTCGACGGCCAGTATCGATAATATCATCTATTAAGATGACTGTTTTATCTTTAATATCACCGACGACAGACACGAGTGGGTGATCCAAATCTCTTGGTCCCCGTCGGTCTAAAATAGCTATCGGTGCGTGTAAAATATCGGCAAATTGACGTGCACGTTTCACGCTACCGTGGTCAGGTGCGACGACAACGACATCATCTAAGTTTTTTTCGATAAAATAAGGTGCCAGAATTGGTAGACCACTTAAATGATCGACAGGAATATGGAAGAAACCTTGAACTTGTGAAGCATGTAAGTCCATACAAATCACACGGTCGGCTCCAGCTTTTTCAATGATATCTGAAATTAATTTCGCTGTAATTGGCTCACGTGATTTTGTTTTACGATCTTGTCGTGCGTAACCGTAATAAGGAATCACAACATTAATTGTTTTTGCTGATGCTCTTCTGAATGCATCGAGTAAAATAAGTAATTCCATAATGTGTTGATCAGATGGATCGTTTGTTGATTGAACGATGTAAATATCAAATCCTCGCACACTTTCTTCAACGTTAATTTGAATTTCACCGTCACTAAATGTATTAATTGATAATTCTCCAAGGCCAACACCTAGATGTTTGGCAATGTCTTTAGCTAGGCCTTTATTCGAGCTTAAACTAAATATTTTCATCTCTTTACTAAAATCATGAGTAGCCACGAAAAAATCGCTCCTTTGATTGGTTACTATTGTCCACTACCTATTGTAAAACAATTAATTGCATAATACTAGCTATCCAACTAAAATTTTTAATTATTCAACAAAATTTGCACTGTTCTTGAAGATTTGTTTAATCTAATTAAAAAAACAGCTATAATGAGATGTGAAATTATTAAAAGGTGGGGTTTAAATGATTGAGAAAAAACGCTATACATTTTCACCTTTAGAAAAAAGATTACCTCTATATATTGACAGCATTGGTTATAATCCTTATGAGTTAGACTTTGATCGCCCAGAAGGATTTCCTTCCTATCAGTGGCTTCAAACTGTTAATGGTGAGGGATTGGTTGAAATTAATGGTCAAGAATTTATCTTAAAAAAAGGCTGTGGATTTCTACTCGCTCCATATACACCGCATAGATATCAACCGAATTACCAAACTACAAGTGAATGGTCGACAATTTATTTAACCTTTAGTGGCTCAACAATTGAACATATTATGGATGCTATCGAGATGAACAACTCTTTTGTTTATCATGAAATAGTTAAAGGTAAACTTTATGGCTTGATTCAAGATATTCTAAATTTTATCGCAACGCACAAAAATAATCTGTCAACGATTCAATTAGACCTCTCAGCAAAAACATACAACTTTATTATTTCATTAAAAAAATATATTATGATTGATGATCAAATCACAAGAATTCACTCTTATGAGAAAATCAAATTTATCGTTGAATGGCTCGAACAAGTTTACTCTGAGAACATCGGTCTATTAGAAATTTCTCAGCAAGCTAAAATGAGTTCACAGCATTTAAACACTCTATTTCATGAAACATTTAATCTGAGTCCATACGCTTTCTTAGTTAAATTAAGAATTCGAGAAGCGAAACGACTGTTGTTGACGGAGAAGGACATGACTTTGAAGGAAATTGCTAATTTAGTAGGCTTTAATTCAGTCAGTCATTTTGTTTCTACATTTAAAAATCATGAAGGAATAACACCTAGACAACATCGGGAATTACATGATAAGTGATGAAAACTAATAAATTATAATATGATCAACCTCAATAACCTTTAGTATTGTGGTTTTTTGGACGGCGTTTTACTCAAGAAATGTTATTCTTTCTGCTATCTAGAATAGGATATCTGTCTTGATAAGGAATATGAAGATTAATAGGAATATTATTATATAGAAATCACTATGAAAACGTTTTACAATATGGATGTAAAGTTAATTAATTAAGCGAAAGAGGAGGGTTAACATCATTCAGTTAAAAAATGTTATACTATTCTGTTTGGTTTATTATTAATTATTGCGGTGATGGT
>CAZONN010000005.1:8577-12777 GCA_964581235.1 uncultured Amphibacillus sp. | reverse complement strand
GCGGATGTTTAATAAAAATATAAAAAGAGTTAGGATGGATAGAATGTTTAAACCTTTAAGTGAAAAATTGACAAAAATGCTTCATGGAGCTGACTATAACCCAGAACAATGGCTAGATTATCCTGAAGTATTTGAAGAAGATTTACGTTTAATGAAATTGGCCAATGTCAATGTCATGTCGATTGGGATGTTTTCTTGGGCAAAACTTGAGCCAGAAGAAGGTGTGTTTGATTTTAGTTGGCTGGATAATGTCATTGATCGATTACATGAAAATGGTGTGTCGATTTTCTTATCAACACCAAGTGGTGCAAGACCAACCTGGATGTCTGAGAGATATCCCGAAGTATTAAGAGTTTCTGACAGACGTGTTCGAAACCTACATGGAATGCGTCATAATCATTGCTATACATCACCCGTTTATCGTGAAAAGATAACAATTATAAATACGAAATTAGCTGAGCGATACGCTAATCATCCAGCTATCGTTGGTTGGCATTTATCAAATGAGTATGGTGGCGAGTGTCACTGTGATTATTGTCAAAACGCTTTTCGAAATTGGGTCAAGGAAAAGTATCAAACTTTAGATGCGCTAAATCATGCATGGTGGACGACTTTCTGGAGCCATACGTATACAAGTTGGTCACAGGTTGAGTCGCCGGCACCACATGGGGAGACAATGGTTCATGGTCAAAACCTTGACTGGAAGCGCTTTGTCACAGATCAAACAATTGATTTTTATCGTCATGAATTAAAACCACTAAAAGCAAAAAATCCAGACATACCAGCTACAACAAATTTCATGTGTCTATTTGATGGATTAAATTATGATAAATTTGCAGATGTCGTTGATTTTATTTCATGGGATTCATATCCGACCTGGCATGAGGCGGTGGATGAGCGAAATATTGCGGCATATACGGCGATGAATCAGGATTGGTTCCGTTCGATGAAAGGTGGACAACCATTTTATTTAATGGAGAGTACACCAAGCCTAACGAATTGGCAAGACATTAGTAAATTGAAAAAACCAGGAATGAATATCCTATCATCAATTCAAGCTGTTGCTCATGGTGCTAACTCAGTTCAGTACTTCCAGTGGAGAAAAAGCCGTGGTTCAAGTGAGAAGTTTCATGGTGCAGTTGTTGATCATGTCGGTCATGAAAACACACGTGTATTTAAAGAAGTTTCAGAACTTGGAGAGATTTTAGGGAGTTTAGATGAATTAGTAGAAACATCGGTCAAGCCTGAAGTCGCAATCATTTTTGATACTGAAAACCGCTGGGCGGTAAATGACTCACAAGGACCGAGAAATTTAGGCGTTCATTATGAGCGAACGGTGCAAGAACATTATCAAGCATTCTGGGAACAAGGCATACCAGTTGACGTAATTGATATGGATCGAGATCTATCACAGTATAAACTTGTCATTGCTCCGATGCTATACATGGTTCGAGAAGGTGTCGGTGAGCGAATCGAGTCATTTGTTGAAGCAGGTGGCACGTTCGTCACAACCTATTGGTCGGGAATTGTGAATGAAACGGATTTAACATACCTAACAGGTTTCCCAGGACCGCTTCGCAAAACGTTAGGCATCTGGTCTGAGGAAATTGATAGTCTTTATGATCATGAATTAAATAGCGTTTACTTTGATGAAAATAATCCACTCGGACTGACTGGCGAGTATGATATCCGTGAATTATGTGACTTAATCCATTTAGAAGGTGCAGAAGCACTTGCTTACTATGGAAAAGATTTTTATCAAGGGCGTCCAGCATTGACAGTAAATCAGTTCGGTAAGGGACGTGCCTACTATATGGCTGCCCGACAAAAACTTGACTTCAACCGGGATTTTTATCGAGCGCTAGTAGCTGATTTAGGCTTGAGTCGCGTGATAGAGCAAGAACTACCAGTTGGTGTGACGGCACAAGTCCGCTCGAATCAATCGATAGATTTTGTGTTTTTGATGAACTTCAATAATGCACAAACTGAAGTATTGCTAGATCAAGCAGATTATCAGAATGCATTGACGAATAAAGATGTTTCTGGAAAAGTTTTATTGCAACCATTTGGAGTTGAAATTTTACGAAGAACTAGATAATAGTATGAGTTGAAAAAAGCGTATCCATAATGTTTGGTGGATACGCTTTTTAACATATTTATATTTTTTCGATAGTGTCTATAAATCGCTGAACTTGAATGCATTTCATTCAATTCGAATGTACCGCTACAAAAAAATAAGTGGAAATGACTTAGTTTGCGTTTATTTACAAAAAAGAGCTTATATTTGATATAATAGGTTCTAGATTTGGTCAATGATGATTTTTATAGGAGGCGATTTTGCTTGAATTGGAGAACTCAATATCATAAGTGGGATCAATTTAAAAATTTAGATCCTGAATTACGTGAACAGTTAAATGAAGTGAAAAATGATGAAAAAAAATTAGAGGATAGTTTTTATAGAAACTTAGAATTCGGTACCGGTGGTATGCGCGGGGTGTTGGGGCCTGGGACAAACCGAATGAACATCTACACAATTCGTAAGTCAACTGCAGGTTTGGCACAATATATTTTAACAAAAGGAAAAGAAGCGGCCAAGCGTGGCGTTGCAATTGCTTATGACTCTCGTTTTAAGTCACCGGAATTTGCGATGGAAGCGGCTAAGACGCTAGCAACATTTGGCATTCATGCTTATGTTTTCGAATCATTACGATCGACACCGGAGTTATCATTTGCTGTGCGCCATCTTAATGCATACAGTGGGATTATGATTACGGCAAGCCACAACCCACCTGAATATAATGGTTTTAAAGTTTATAACGATGATGGTGGTCAAATTCCACTTGATATGGCAGCTGAGATCATTGCTAAAGTGGATGCAATTGAAAATGAATTAGTCGTTGAAGTGAAAAGTGAAGCTGAGCTTAAAGAAGCAGGTTTAATTGATATGATCGGTGAAAATGTTGATCGTGCCTATCAAGAAAAATTACTCACGATCGTGCAAAAGCCAGAAATGATTGCCAGCGTTGCTGATGATTTTAAAATAATTTTCACGCCGCTTCACGGGACGGGTAATATTCCAATTCGTCAGGGTCTTAAAGCAATGGGCTTTAAGCATGTCGAGGTGGTAAAAGAACAAGAACTGCCAGATCCTAATTTTAGTACCGTTGAATCACCGAATCCTGAGGAGCATGCGGCATTTGCTCTAGCGATTGAGCAAGGTGAAAAATCGGGTGCTGATATTTTAATAGGTACGGATCCTGATGCTGATCGTGTTGGTGTGGCGACTAAAGATGAATCTGGAAATTATGTCGTTTTAACTGGGAACCAAGTTGGTGCTCTGATGCTAGATTACTTAATTGAGTCGAAGAAAGTAAAAGGTAAATTAGCGAAGAATGCAACGGTGTTGAAGACAATTGTGACGAGTGAAATCGGTCGAGACATTGCAACAGCACACGGCTTAGATACTGTTGATACACTGACTGGTTTTAAATTTATTGGTGAGAAAATTAAAGAATATGAAGCTTCAGGTGAGCGCCAATTCCTCTTTGGTTATGAGGAGAGTTACGGATATTTAGTCGGTGACTTTGTTCGCGACAAGGATGCGGTTCAGGCGAGTATGTTAATTGCTGAAGTGGCAGCTTACTACAAGCAGAAAGAGATGACACTCTATCAAGGCTTGCAAAATATTTTTGAAAAATATGGTTACTATTATGAGTCGCTCCATTCGGTTACTTTGAAGGGTAAAGAAGGTGCTGAACAAATTGAAGCATTGCTTGTTGATTTTAGGGAGAACCCACCTGTAGCGGTTGCTGATCAAGCGATTGTTACGATTGAGGATTATCAAAGTAGTGAGCGAACTGATGTAGTTTCAAAGGAGATTGAAGCCATTACGTTACCAAAATCGAATGTGCTGAAGTACTTCTTGGCAGATGGATCATGGTTTTGTGCGCGTCCGTCAGGTACAGAACCAAAAATTAAGTTTTACTTTGCGGTTAATGGCGAAGATGAAGCAACGGCCAAGACAAAGTTATCAAAATTAGCATCAGAAATCATCAAACGCGTAGACGATTTTCTAGCAGAGTAAACGGTCTTCGAGTAGCAGAGACACACGTGAATAGTTAATTCATTTATCCCCAATCAAACGGTTGGGGTTTTTTGTGGAAAAAAATAAGCTAATTTTTATTAGCTTATTAGGAACGA
>CAZONN010000005.1:0-8477 GCA_964581235.1 uncultured Amphibacillus sp. | reverse complement strand
AACGAGTTGATCGCTTGATCGAGTTCTTGTGAGATTGCTACAAGTGCCTTTGGATCGTTTGTTTCAAGATACTGCTGGTACATATGTCTTCTTAGCTTTTCTATTTCTAGTGTTGTTTTAGTCGTTAACCGACAATTAGCGAACGTATTTATCGAGCTAGACCTCCCTTTTTTTCATCTTTTAATAGTTTAAGGGATTTTTAGAGCTTTGTATATAGCGAAAACTGTCTACTTTTGTCTAAAACTGTCATAATATAATTTTCTATAAAAAAAGTCTCCCTATTAAATAATAGAGAGACTTTAAGTTGATTAAATCAACCTGTATTGCGGAGTCCAGCAGCAATACCATTGATCGTTAATAAAACTTCTTCTAGTAGTTTTGTATACTTTTGATCATCATCATCTAACATACGAAGTTGATGCAATAATTGAACTTGAATTAAGTTGAGTGGATCAACTAATGGATTTCTTAAGCGAACAGATTCTTTAATGTTCGGCTGGTGGTCCATCAGCTCTTCCTGTTGAGTAATGTCTAAGACCAATTGCTTAGTTAGTTCATACTCATCTTTAATATGACCGAAAATACGATCAACAACTTCACGGCTCTCAACCATTTCTGTGTATGCTTCAGCGATATCTAAATCTGCTTTTGTGAGTGCCATCTGCAAGTTATTAATTGTTGCCTGGAAGAATGGCCAGTGCGCATACATTTCGCGCATGAGTTCGATATCACCAGTTTTGTCGACATAAGCTTTTAAGCCTGTTCCTGTCGCGTACCAAGCTGGAATGAGTTGACGTGACTGTGTCCAAGCGAATACCCATGGAATTGCACGTAAGTCCTCAAATCGCTCGCTACCTTTTCGTTTCATTGGGCGTGAACCAATGTTCAGTTCGCCAAGTTCGTTTAAAGGTGTTCCTTGATTAAAGTACTTCAAGAAATCTGGATCACCGAAAACAAGATCTTGATACTTTTTAAAGGCGACGTCTGAAGCATAGGCAAGTGCATTGTGTGCTTCTTTTGTCGGCATTTGGTCTTGCTTATCAGTTTGCATAATTCCGCCAATTGACGTTAGCATAACAGATGTTGCTTGTTCAAGACTTCGGTACGCAATGTCTGTTAATAAATAGCGAGATGATAAAACTTCACCTTGCTCAGTAATTTTAACACCATCTCCGAGTGTGATGACAGGTTGTGAAAGTAGACTTGAATAAAGTGGTCCACCACCACGTCCTAATGAGCCTCCACGTCCGTGGAAATACTTAAGCTTAACGCCAAAAGTTGCAGCAATTGAGTGAATTTCTTCTTGTGCTTGGAAAAGCTCCCAGTTGGCTGTGATGTTTCCACCATCTTTACTGCCGTCTGAGTATCCAAGCATGACTTCTTGTAGGTCGCCACGTGCTTCTAAATGTTTCCGGTATAACGGAATATCAAATAGTCGCTTAATTAATTGTGGTCCGAATTTCAAGTCTTCAATTGTTTCTAACAGTGGTGCTACATGAATTCGGCTCTTGACTCGACCGTTAGGATAAACGCGGTACAAGCCAACCTCTTTTGCTAAAACAAGAACTTCTAACACATCACTTACTGAAGTTGTCATACTAACTAGGTAAACCTCGATTGCTCGTTCGCCAAAGTTATCTTTCGCTTCTTTGATCGTTCGGAATGTTTCTATCATTTCTTGTGTTTCATCAGAAAACTCATCATAGATTGAAATAAGTGGACGAGGATCTTCGAGCACTTTAATTAATGTTGCGATTCTTTCTTCTTCGTTGAGGGCTTTATAATCATCAGCAATCCCAACTAAACTGAAAATTTCAGTAATCGTATTTTCGTGTTCACCACTATGATTTCGGATGTCTAGCGTTGCTAAGTGGAAGCCAAAAATTTCAACTTGACGGATGACTGTCCGTAATAATTTAATTGGGTTTCTAGTTGGGTGATGCATATCTAAACTGTCCTGAATTAATATTAAATCATCGAGTAATGCATGAGCATCTTTATAGCCACTTTCATCATCAAGTGAAGTAAGTTTTAAGCGACGGAGGATTAATCCCAGCTTAACACGATACACTTCATCATCTTTATGCCAACCATTATAATTTAACTCAGCTTGATCATTAGCGATTGATTTAACTAAAGCACCGCTGACATTAACTTTTTTCGTTGATTGACTTAATTTTTCACGTAGTTTTTCAACAGATTCAACATATTTAGATAGTGCAAGTTTTCTGTGTTCTCTCAATGTTCTTAGCGTTGTTTCAGCTTTAACAAATGGGTTACCGTCTCGGTCGCCACCAATCCATGAGCCGAATCTTAAGAATGATGGCACGTGGAAACGATGGTTATATTTATCTTCTAATAACTCTTCTAAGTCTTGGTGAATCAGTGGTAGCACGTCAAATAGGGCTTTTTCAAAATAGTAAAGTCCATTTGAGACTTCTTTCATAACAGAAGGTTTTTCCTCACGAATTTCAGCTGTCTGCCATAAAATTGTAATTTCAGATTCAATTTTTTCTCTAGTGACCTTTTTGTCATAACGTGTATATGAATATTCACGTTCCTTAAGTAAATTGGCAATTTTCTGGTGGTTACGCAACATTGTTCGTCGTGTTGCCTCTGTTGGGTGTGCGGTAATCACAAGCTCTAAAGATAGTTTCTCGAGAGCACGTTCAACTTGTTCAATCGAAACGTTATTATCAAACAATTGATTGACTCCCTCTTCTAAGGAGCGTGGCTGAATGACGTTATCGTCTTGGATTTGATAATAGCGTCTCCGTCTAATTCGGTAATTTTGCTCAGCAATATTATAAAGCTGCAAGTTTACTGAAAAAGCACGAATTAGCTTTTCTCGTAACGGTGGTTCTAATTTCTTAATTTCTTTGTTTAATAAGTCAAAATTGTTCGTTTCTTCATCATCACGTAGTGCCTTTGATAATGTTCGGAAATGGATAAAGGTGTTTAACAGTTCATCTCCACCTTCATGTCGTAAAACGCCATCAAGAATTTCATTCAAATAATCGACATCATGATTCAATGTAATGTTACTTAATTGCAATTCAGATTGTTGCATAAAGTCACTTCCTTTCAAAAGTTTCAACAACACAAAGCCTTATTATATGGTGATTACAGACGTCTGATTGTCTTTTAAAATGATTTTGGTTCTTTTCTGAAAAAAGCTATAAATGTATCATAACATGAAAATATCTTTTAAATAACTACAAAATTCAGAAAATCAGAAGAAATAGCTCATACTAATGCTAAAAGATGATCGTTATCGAACTATGTAGAGTTATATTATATCATAATGATATTAATTGCGTGAAAAAGAGGAAAAAAACATTAAGTTCTTTAAAAAGGCTGTTGATAACGCTTACATAATTGGTTATAATGGATGGGTAGCAAGCGAGCTGCATCCCTTCGCAAGTATTGACCCATACCTATTAAAAATGGTATGGGTATTTTTTTAGAGAGGAACATTTTATGGATAAAAAATATATTCTAACAATCGATCAAGGAACTACAAGCACACGTGCTTTTCTTGTTGATCAACAAGGTGATGTTGTCGCAGTTGGTCAACATGAATTTGAACAATTTTTTCCGAAACCGGGTTGGGTTGAACATGATGCGAATGAAATATGGACGTCTGTATTAGCATCGATGGCTGATGCTTTACGAATAGCAGATGTTGGTGCGAATCAGGTTGTGAGTATTGGGATTGCCAATCAAAGAGAAACAACAGTGATTTGGAATAAAAAAACGGGTAAACCAATTTATCGTGCGCTTGTTTGGCAGTCGCGACAGACTGAGGCAATTTGCCAAGACTTGCGTGAAGCGGGTCATGAACAATTGATTATGGAGAAGACGGGTCTGATTATTGATCCTTATTTCTCTGGGACAAAAATTAAATGGATTCTTGACCATGTTGATGGTGCTCGTGAACAAGCAAATCGTGGTGAGCTCCAGTTTGGTACGATTGAGACATGGTTAATTTATAAGTTAACTGGCGGGAAGCAACATATTACCGATTATTCGAATGCATCACGAACGATGTTATTTAATATTCATCAACTAGAGTGGGATCAAGAATTGTTAGATTTATTTGAGATTCCAAGAAGTCTGTTACCTGACGTTCGTTCATCATCGGAAGTTTATGGTCAAACGGTCGACTATCATTTCTTCGGTCAAGAAACGCCGATTTCAGGCGCAGCTGGTGATCAACAGGCAGCTTTATTTGGACAGGCTTGTTTTGAGTCAGGAATGGTGAAGAATACATATGGAACAGGTTGCTTTATGTTAATGCCGACGGGAAATAAAGCCATTTCGTCAAAAAATGGTTTATTGACGACGATTGCTTGGGGTATCAATGGTGAGATTACTTATGCGCTTGAAGGTAGTGTGTTTATTGCTGGATCAGCCGTTCAATGGCTTCGTGATGGTCTGAAAATGATTGAAGATGCGAGTGAGAGTGAAAGCTTAGCTGTGGCGGTCGATTCGACAGATGGTGTTTATTTTGTGCCTGCTTTTGTTGGTTTAGGCACACCTTATTGGGATAGTGATGCGAGGGGCTCAATGTTTGGCATCACGAGAGGCACGACGCGAGAGCATATTGCACGGGCAACGCTAGAGTCGATTGCTTATCAGAGTAAAGATGTGTTAGAAACGATGGAACAGGATTCGGGAATTAAAGTGAAGCAATTACGTGTTGATGGTGGGGCAGTTAAAAATGATTTCCTCATGCAATTTCAGAGTGACGTGTTAAATGTTCCGGTTGAAAGACCGGTGAATAATGAGACGACCACAATTGGTGCCGCTTATTTAGCGGGCTTGGCTGTAGGTTTTTGGCGTGATATTGAAGAGATTGCGTCACATTGGGAGCGTGAGCATTTATTTGAAGCAAATATGGCTGAAGCTGAACGAGACGAGCTTTATCGAGGTTGGAAAAAAGCGGTGCACGCAACAAGACAATATTAAGCAAGAAACAGACGTTGGTGAGTTTTTGGCAAAACCAACGTCTGTTTCATTTATTTAATAAATTGTGGGTGGTCTGTTGAGACGAGGTCAAGTTTAGCTGCCGAGGCGTTGCTAATGACTTGTTCCGGTGTCTTACAGCCTGGGATTACAGTTGTGACCGCTGGATGTTGCAAGCACCATGCGAGTGCCCATGTTGCCATCGGTACGCCTTCTGGGACTTCGTTTTGACTGATTCGTGCGACTTCTTCTAGCATTTGCGTTTGTTCGTCTTGGTCGTAGCGAGAGCGGACGTCATTGGCGTTGAATCTTGCTCCTGGTTTATATTTACCACTTAAATAGCCGCTCGCTAGTGGAACGCGGGCAAGAATGCCGAGCTGATCCTTTTCAGTGATCGGGAAAATATCTTCTTCAGGTGCACGTGTTAAACGGTTGTAAACGATTTGCAGGGCATCAGCACCAACTTCTTTTGCTTGTTTTGTTTGGTGGATACTCGTTTCGTTCTGTAAAGAAAGGCCTAAGTAGCGAATTTTTCCTGCTTGTTTTTGTTTGTCGAGCATCGTCCAGAGCTTGTCGTTATTGAATTCGTCATCCGTTAAGGAATGTGATTGATAAAGGTCAATATAATCTGTATTTAGTGCTTTTAATGAATTGTCGAGTTGCTTTAGAACCGAATCTGGATCGACGTGTCGTGTTCGTTCAAAGTTTGCGTGGAAGTGGTGACCGAATTTAGTTGCCACAATCCAGTCTTCGCGTTTGTGGCGTTTTAAATAATCACCTATTAATTGTTCAGAGAGGTGATCGCCATAACATTCTGCGGTATCAATTAAATTAATTCCTTCTTCTTTGGCTTGGTTTAGAATCTGGTCAACTTGATTTTGACTGAAGTCGACACCCCATTCGCCACCGAATTGCCAAGTACCAATACCGATCACAGAAACGTCCAAATCGGTTTGGCCAATTTTTCGATAGTGCATTTTCACAACACTCCTTTATGATAATCTAGTTTCAGCATAGCATATGTTTTTGAAATTATAAGTAATCTGCTTACGTTAAATTTACGCAAAAAAAGAGCACCCAATTCTTCGAGGGATTGGATGCCAATAAGGGGGACAATCTAATTTGAAAAATACGCTATCTCAACTGAGAGCATGAATCTGAGTATTCATTTTCTTGAGGAGAGATACCTATCACAAAATTGTAACCGTTTTCATTATATGATATATCAATAAATAATGCATGAACCAAAAGAACTATTTTTAACCCGTTAAATTGAAATTAGGGTAATCTAGTTGAATATGATTTGGTTGATTGTGTACAGAAAGCTAGCAAGTTTCTATGATGATCAGAAGTCAATTGATCGCTGAAACAAAAGTGCTAACTAAAAAGTTATTCAAGCTTTGTTTTATTTTTAAAAAAAGCGTATAATAGTGTTAGGAACCCAAGAAAGGGGTGGTTTGGTGGCTTATTATAATAATAGACGTGAACCTGTTGAAGAAGTAGATACAAAAATTTGGTCATGTACCAATGAAGAGTGTGCAGGTTGGATGCGCGTCGATTATTCATTTGATGAAAAACCAGCTTGTCCACTATGTGAATCGGAAATGATTCAAGAAACAAAAGTACTTCCGAAAATTACAAAGTAGTCATCGTTTTAAAAACAAACTATTAATTAAATGGTAAGTTGAAGAAAACTGGTCTGCACCAGTTTTTTCTTTTTGGAAAAAATAATCATTGCGGATCGGTACTTTTTTACTTGAATAGATCGGTTAAACGTGTTTCAATTAACTTATACTGTAAAGGAAAAATGATTGAAATCAATTGAGAATGGGGGATCGACGTGTACCCAAATAAATTGTCAGTTACTTTATTCGTTTTGTTGAGCTTAATTCTCGCGGCTTGTGGTGGTGAGGATGAGGTGGTGTTTGAGTTTGAGGAGCCTGATGAAATTATCGAAGTGCCTGATTTATCTGATAAGACACCTGAGGTTGAGGCGATTGTTTCGGATGATGAATTAGTTGACCCTGATCAGGTTGTTGTCGTTGTGAACGGCGAAGAGGTGCTTGGCGAAAGCTATAATTTAGTTTATTTTGAAACGAAAAATTCACTGATTCGATCTGAGCAATTGCCTGAGGATTTGGCTGACGTGCGTGAGGCGGCAATGCTTGATTTGATTAAGCAAACATTACTGGCGCAGGATGCTGCTGCCAGGGGGATCGTCGTGACTGAGCGAGAAGCGGAGGCAATTTTCCAGGATACGAAGGCGCAGTTTGACTCAGAGGAAGAATTTGATCAGATTTTAGAGCAGTTGCCCTTTACGGAAGAAGTTTTTCGGGATATTTTAAAGAAATCTTTGTTGCAGCAATATTATATTAATGATCAATTTTCGGATATCTCAGTGACGAGTGATGATATTGAAGCCTTTTACACGATTCTGTCGGAGCAGATGGAAGAGGCGCCAGAGTTGGCTGAAATTCGAACTGAAATTCGTAACCAATTGCTCCAAACAGAAATTCAAATGGCATTAAATGATCGACTGAATCAGTTGATCAGAGAAGCAGAGATCGAAGAAAAATTATAATCCAAGCAAAAACACCTCACTTTAAATGTTGAGGTGTTTTTTGATTGGAGTTATTGATAGAGATCTTGATAGATCGATGTTAATTTTTCAACGACGTAGCCGCTGCCACCACGGTCTTGAATGTTTTCAACCATCATGGCGATGATTATTTCGTGCGAGTCTGGATAGGCGACGAACCAACCATTTTCCTTCGCATTTTCATCATCGATCGATTGTTTTAATTCAGCTGTTCCAGTTTTGCCTGACAAGGCGACCTCATCGATATTAGCTTTACGGGCCGTACCTCTAGAATCAGTAACAACTTGTCTTAGGGTAGTGCGTAAATATTGGGCATCACTATCATTAATTAAGCCATCTGCATAGGATTGACCATGTTCTTGTTCAGTTTCTAAAATCGGCTGAATCATCGTTCCGTTATTTAAAATCGGTGTGTAAGCTGTTGCTAAATGCAAGGCGCTAATTAGAATCTCACCTTGACCGTAACCCGAGTCAGCGAGTAATGTCTCGCGGTCAATTTCGCCGTTATTTGCAACTTGGCTCGAATAGATTGGATAGTCAAACTTTAAGCCATCGGTGCCAAAACCTAATGCTTCTAGACCGCTGGTAAAATTATCGCCACCAATTTCGACTGCTTTTTGGGCGAAGTAAATGTTGTCCGAGCGAATCATCGCATCGCTCAGATCAACAGGACCGTTTGACTCAGAAACACGTCTGACTCGGTAGTTGCCCCAGTTTTCGCGGCTCCAAGTTAATCCGTTGATCTCAATCGCATCAGTTTGAGTAATGGCGCCATCACTTAAACCTACGATTGCGGTCACTGGTTTAAACGCAGATCCAGGTGAATACGTTGAAGCGAAACGGTTTAAAATTGGCTGATCCGGATTTTCAACGAGATCATTATATTTTGCTTGGCTAATGCCGTAAGTAA
>CAZONN010000004.1:13256-24206 GCA_964581235.1 uncultured Amphibacillus sp. | reverse complement strand
CTTTATGAGAAGTAGAGCTACCAATCGTACTAACGACACCTTCACCAACACGAGCGATAATCGTTTCTTCACCAGCTCCACCAACAAGTCTGTCAATATTAGCACGAACAGTAATCTTAGCAATAGCTTTAACTTCAATTCCGTCAATTGCAATACCTGAAATAAATGGTGTTTCGATTACTTTTGGATTAACACTCATCTGAACAGCTTCTAGTACGTCACGACCAGCTAAATCAATCGCTGCACCACGTTCAAAGATAAGGTTGATATTTGCACGTTGAGCAGCGATTAAAGCATTAACAACGCGGTCAACATTTCCACCAGCTAAATAGTGACTCTCGAGCTGATTCGTCGTGACAGCGACACCAGCTTTATGTGCTTTGATTAATGGGTTAATCACTCGACTGGGAACAACTCGACGTAAACGCATTCCGATCAATGTGAAAATACCTACTCTGACACCAGCAGCTAATGCACTAATCCAAAGTGCAACTGGAATAAACGTTAAAATCACGATAATCGCAACAACGATTAAACCAATAATAATAATTGGAACTAAAGCTTGAAAATCATTAACATTTGCAATCATAATTATTTTTCCTCCTCATTTTTGTACTCACTTACAACTACTCTTGCACCAGCTACTGAAACGATTTTCACTTCAGACTGTTGCTGAATAAATCCGCCTTCTGTAACAACATCTATTCTTTCATCATTAACCACAACGGTACCTGCTGGTCGAAGTGGTGTAATGGCCATACCAATTTCGCCAATTAACTCTGTTCGATGATCTGCAGCCGTGTAGCCTCGATCAGGGGTTTCTTTATCACTTAAAATAATATGCCGGAACAGCCCTTTTTCCAAACCAATCCGACGATATAAGAAGATTGCTGTACCGACCGTTACAATCAATGCAATTAAAAGACTGTAGCTCAGATGTACAATGTTGTATGCTGATAAATAAAGTGCTGCAACAATGCTGAGTGCACCAATCCCTCCAACAATACCACCAGGTACAAAGAACTCTAGTATAATTAAGCCAATACCAAGCGCAAATAAAACAAGTACTTCATAGCCTGCAAAACCAGCGACCATATGCCCATAAAAGAACAAGATCAAAGATATTAAGCCAACTGAGCCTGGTACACCAAATCCTGGAGAGTATAACTCAAGGATTAAACCTAAGCCTGCCAAAGACAATAGGATCGAGACGACGACTGAATTCGTTAAAAAACGTGCAAATTCTTCTGCCCCAGTCGGCTCAATCTCAACTACTTCTGCGTTCGCTAAACCTAACTCAGCCAAGACTTCTGTCCGGTGATTAACGGTCGCTTCAGAATAACCGACTTCTAACGCTGTCGTTGGACCAAGCGTTAAATACTTTCCAGTTGGCGCGTTGTATTCAGGCAAGTTAATCTCTTTATCCGCCATTGCCTCAGCATAAAGACGATCTCTTCCTTTAGCTTCAGCCGCGCTTCCCATGGCTTCGCGCCAGTACGATTGTGCTTTGTCATCTGCTGCATTTCCATCACCTGTAATGATACCACTTGCTCCCATTGTCGCTTGTGGATTCATGTAGATATAATCAGCAAATAGCGCAATATAAGAGCCCGCAGATAAAGCTTGGCTTCTTATGTATGCTGTTTTAGGTATCTTGACGTCCTGAATAATTTCACCGATGTTATTTGCCGCATCAACCCGACCACCAGGTGTGTTAATTTCAAATATGATATGATCAACGTTTGCTTCCACAGCTTCAGTCAACGTTCGACGAAGAAAAGCTTCTAAGCCACGTTCGACTTCCTTTTCAATCGGAATGACATGAACTAACTTCCCTGTTCCATCAGTTTGAGCGCTTACATGATTGAAAGTTAAAAAACTTATGAATAGCATCGAAATTAAACACACTTGAATGAAACGTCTTCTCATTACACCACCCCCCTTATTCACTTAATACTGATTCCTACAATGTCATAACTGTCTTTTTCAGTATAACATATTCTTGGCAAAAAATCCCCTTTCATTGTACGAATGATAAGGGGATTTTTATTTTTATAGCTTGTTTAAACCTATGATAAATGCCTCTGAACAAGTTGATTAACAACCGCTCCATCTGCTTTGCCTTTTGTTTTCGGCATCAGCACACTCATCACTTTACCTATATCTTTTTTTGTCGTTGCGCCCGCTTCACTTATAGCATCAACAACAAGTTGTTCAAGTTCATCACTTGATAGCTGCTCTGGCATATAGACTTGTAAAAAATCGATGTTTTGCTCGGTTTTTTCGACAAGGTCAGCACGATCAGCTTGTTTAAATTCATGGAGGGAATCTTTTAGCTGTTTAAGTTCACGAGCTAAAACAGTTAATTCTTCGTCTTGAGATAATTCATCTTTACCAAGTTTGATTGCCTCATTTTGTATGGAAGCTTTCACCATGCGTATCATAGTAAGCTTTTGCTTTTCTTTATTGCGCATAGCTGTTTTCATGTCTTGATTCAGAGATTCTACTAATGACATTTCCTTCTCTACACCCTCTTGTTAAGAAATCAAAGATTTCTTCTGGTTAATTACTTACGTTTTCTTGCCGCTTCAGATTTCTTTTTACGTCTAACACTTGGTTTTTCATAAAATTCACGCTTACGATATTCTGACAATGTACCTGACTTTGATACATCACGTTTAAAGCGACGAAGAGCATCTTCAAGCGACTCGTTTTTACGAACGCGAGTAGTATTTGACATGCTATTTTCCCTCCCTCCGGAGCACCAACAATTTAAAAGACAATTCATTTTATAACCTTGTCTCTATGACATTATAATATAATGAATTTTGTAGGTCAACTTAAAGTTTAAATTTAAGCGACAACTGTTACTTTTAGCTAGATCATTCTCACTAGTTTACTAGTCATTAAGCTTAACTGCACTATAATCACTAAGTTCAAGCGCTTTAATCCATTTCCTCTAATAAATACGATAGAGCAGATAAAAAATAGAGAGGAGCTGTCTCTGTCCTTAAAATTCTAGGCCCTAATCGAATCGGTTGAAAATCAGCTTCATAAAATTGTTCAATTTCAGTTTCTGTAAATCCACCTTCGGGTCCAATTGCGATCACGACTGATTGACCAGGTTTAATTTGTTCTAAGTGAGTGTGTAACTTCTCTGCCTTAACTGTTCGAGCCGTTTCTTCGTAGGCAACAAATTTATGGTCAAAAATTTGGTCACTTGAGAGCAATTGTTTCATCGTATGTGGCAAATGAACAATCGGTTGGACAGTGCGATGCGATTGTTCTGAAGCTTCTTTAGCAATCTTTTGTAATCGCTCGACTTTTTTTTGCTGTTTTTTAAGATCCCATTTGACAATTGACCGTGCACTATTTAGTGGAATAATCGAATGAACACCCAGCTCTGTTGCTTTTTGAACAACCCATTCCAATTTATCACCTTTAGGTAAACCGTGAATCAATGTCAGATTAATCGGTAACTCTACTTGATTATCTAATGCTTCAAGTCTAGTTAAATGGATCATCTGTTCATCAATTTTATTAATTAAACAAAGATAAGCTACACCATCAGGATGATTACAAATAACGTGATCATCTGGCTTCATCCGCATCACATTAGCAATATGATGATAATCATCACCTCCAATGGTCAACGTTTGATCATCCCATTGTTTTTCAGCTACGAAATATCTCTGCATCTTTTTTCACCTCGATCAATTTAAACGGGTTTTTTAGCAACAATTAAAATCCAATCTTGCATTTGATTTGTTTCAAGAATTTCAAAACCAGCAGTGATTAATGCTTCTATTACATCTGCTTCTTTTGCTTTAATAATTCCAGACGTAATAAACAGACCACCTGGCTTCAGTATTTTAAATGCATCCGTTTCAAAACGCATAATAATTTCTGCCAATATATTTGCAACAATCAGATCAGGTTGAATCGTCACGTTGTTAAGCAAATCATTTTGCTGTACGGTGATCTTTTCACTGTTTTTATTCAGTTTAATATTCATTCCAGCTGACTTAACTGCGACCAAGTCAAGGTCATATGCATAGACATGGTCTGCACCTAATAAGGCAGCAGTAATACTTAGAACACCTGAGCCTGTTCCGACATCAACAACTGTTTGACCCTTTTTTAAATAGGCTTCAATCGCTTGAATACTTAACATTGTCGTTGGGTGGGTTCCCGTACCAAATGCCATTCCGGGATCTAACTCGATAATGATTTCATCCTCTGATTCAGGCGTATAGTCCTCCCACATCGGTGTAATGGTAATCTGATTCGAGACTCTGATTGGTTTATAATATTTCTTCCAAGCAGTCGACCAATCTTCCTCATCTACCTCACTAAGAGTAATCTTGTTCTGTCCGATATCAAGATCAAAGTCGACCAACTGATTAATTGCCTCTTTGATTTGTGCAACGGTTTTGTCTAAAGCATCATTCATCGGTAAATAAGACTTCACATAGACGCCTTCAGATGGGTAGTCATCCGGATTTAATTCATAAATTTCACCAAGTTCAACTGTGCGTTCTTTCTGAAAATCATCGGCATCTTCAATCACAACACCACTAGCTCCGGCTTCACTTAATATATATGAGATCGGTTCAATTGCTTCATTCGTTGTATGAATGCAAATTTCAGACCATTTCAAATTGACCACTCTTTTCTCGGGTTAAATTAACTCGCAATTAATCATTCTTAAAGGCGCGCTTTACCCGGCTGAAAAATGAATCTTCTGATTCGTCAGCTGGTTCGTTCCCACTTAAATCATTAAACTCTCTAAGTAATTCTTTTTGGCGCTCAGTTAAATTCGTCGGTGTAATGACACGAATGCGGACATTTTGATCCCCATGACCGTAGCCACGGACATTCGCCACACCCTTACTTCTTAATCTAAATGTTTTGCCTGTTTGGATACCAGCAGGAATCTTTAATTTGACTTTCCCATGGACCGTCGGTACTTCAATTTCATCACCTAAAGCAGCTTGAGCAAAGGTAATTGGCATATCACAGAAAATATCATCACCGTCACGCTGGAAAAACTCATGTGGTCGGACTTGAATGACAACATAAAGGTCACCAGCAGGTCCACCATTTACACCTGGTTCACCTTTTCCAGCAACACGAATTTGTTGTCCGTTATCAATACCTGCAGGAATTTTAACGTGAATTTTCTTTTGTTTTTTAACTTTACCTTTACCATAACACGTTGGACATTTTTCTTTAATTTCTTTTCCAGTACCACTACAGTGGTGACACACACGCTTATTAACTACTCGACCAAATGGTGTGTTTTGTTCCATATTTAACTGTCCACTACCCTGACAATGTTTACACGTTTCCGGTTTTGTTCCTGGTTTTGCGCCAGAACCCTTACATGTATCACAATTCTCTTCACTTGGAATTGATATATCTGTTTCCTTGCCAAAAATAGCTTCTTCAAAGTCTAAAGTCATTGTATATTGTAGATCATTTCCTTGTCTCGGAGCATTTGGATCTCTTCTACCACCGCCACCGAAGAACATATCGAAAATATCACCAAAACCGCCAAAGTCTTCTCCACCAAAGCCACCGAAACCTTGACCTTGACCTTGCGTACCTGCATGACCAAATCGATCATATTGTGCTCTTTTTTTCTCATCATTTAATACTTCGTAGGCTTCTTTAACCTCTTTAAATTTATCCTCTGCATCTGGCTCTTTATTAACGTCTGGATGATATTTACGGGCTAGTTTTCGATACGTTTTCTTAATCTCTTCTTGTGAGGCATCTTTACTAATCCCCAGCACATCGTAATAATCACGTTTACTCATAAAAGCCATCACTCCCATCTCTTTTTCTGCATAAAAAACAATCATAACATTAACTTCGATCACTAAACAACAGTTGCTATCCGAATAAACGGACAAAAGTCAAAGTCAGGATAAACTTGACTTTGACTTTTATCACATTAATTATTATTTTTCATCTTCTTCGTCGACTTCTTCATATTCAGCATCAACTACATCATCAGCACTGTTACCATCTGCATTGCCTTGTTCAGCCTGCTGTGCTTGTTGTGCTTGCTCATAAAGCTTAACTGATAATGCTTGAACTTCTTGCTCTAAAGTTTCCTTTTTTGCTTTGATCACTTCAATATCGTCACCTTCAAGAGCTTTTTTCAGTTCTTCTTTAGCAGCTTCTGCTTTTTTCTTTTCATCCTCAGATACTTTATCTTCAAGATCTTTGATCAGCTTATCAGTTTGGAAGACTAGTTGATCTGCTTCGTTTCTAAGGTCAATTTCTTCACGACGCTGCTTATCAGCTTCTGCGTTCTCTTCAGCATCTTTAACCATTTGTTCTACTTCTTCATCGCTTAATCCTGATGAAGATTGAATAACAATCGATTGTTCTTTATTTGTACCTAGATCTTTCGCTTTAACACTAACAATTCCGTTCGCGTCAATATCAAAAGTAACTTCGATTTGTGGTACATTACGTGGAGCTGGTGGAATATCAGTTAATTGGAAACGACCTAATGTTTTATTATCAGCAGCCATTTCACGTTCACCTTGGAGCACGTGAATATCTACAGCCGTTTGACTATCTGCTGCCGTAGAGAAAACTTGTGAATGGCTCGTTGGAATCGTTGTATTTCGCTCAATTAATTTAGTCGTTACACTTCCCATTGTTTCAATTCCTAACGATAATGGTGTGACGTCTAGTAAAAGAACATCTTTAACGTCTCCTTGAAGTACTCCACCTTGAATTGCCGCACCTAAAGCAACGACCTCATCAGGGTTTACACCTCTTGAAGGCTCTTGACCAGTTTCTTTCTTCAACGCTTCTTGTACAGCTGGGATTCGAGTTGAACCACCAACTAAAATAACTTTATCAATTTCTGATGCACTTAAACCTGAATCTGCAAGAGCTTGACGTGTAGGTCCCATTGTTCTTTCAATTAAATCTGCAGCTAGTTCTTCAAACTTCGCTCTTGTTAACGTCATTTCTAAGTGTACTGGTCCAGCTTCACCAGCCGTAATAAATGGTAATGAGATTTGAGTTTGGCCAATACCTGAAAGATCTTTTTTCGCTTTTTCAGCCGCATCTTTCAAACGTTGTAGTGCCATCTTGTCCTTACTTAAATCAATACTTGTTTCTTTTCTAAATTCAGCAACAAGATGATCAATAATGACATTATCAAAGTCATCTCCACCAAGGCGGTTATCACCTGCTGTTGCGATAACTTCAAACGTACCGTCACCAATATCTAAGATCGATACGTCAAACGTTCCCCCACCTAAGTCATAAACAAGAACTGTTTGATCTTGATCTGCTTTATCAATACCATATGCAAGTGCTGCTGCAGTTGGCTCGTTAATAATTCGCTCAACTTCTAATCCGGCAATTTTACCAGCATCTCTAGTTGCTTGACGCTCAGAGTCATTGAAGTAAGCTGGTACAGTAACAACCGCTTTTTCAACCTTTTCACCTAAGTAATCTTCAGCATAACTCTTAATATATTGTAAAATAATCGCCGAAATTTCTTGTGGCGTATATTCTTTACCTTCAATTTCAACCTTATAATCTGTTCCCATATGACGTTTAACTGATTGAATAGTGTTTGGGTTAGTAATTGCTTGTCGCTTCGCTACTTCTCCAACTTGTCGTTCGCCATTTTTAAAAGAAACAACTGATGCTGTTGTACGGTTTCCTTCTGGGTTAGGAATTATGATTGGTTCCCCACCCTCCATTACTGATACACACGAGTTTGTTGTTCCTAAATCAATTCCAATTATTTTACTCATTCATTTTTCCTCCTTTAATTAACTACCTTGCTACTGATTTACCTTTACCATTGCTGGTCGCAATACGCGGTCTTTTAATCGATAGCCTTTTTGTAATTCTTCTACTACTACGTTTGATTCATATTGATCATCTTCAACTTGTACAACTGCTTGGTGAATCGTCGGGTCAAATTCCTGACCAACCGCTGGAATCACTTCGATTCCTTCTAACTCTAAAACAGACAATAAATTGCGGTAAATCATTTCCATGCCTTCAATAAAGCTTTTAGTTGATTCATCTTTTGTTGTAGCTTGAAGTGCACGTTCAAAATTATCAATAACAGGTAATAGTTCTGTCGCTAATTGCTGTGATTTATATGTTAAATCAGCTGCTTTTTCACGTTGTGTACGTTTTCTGAAATTATCATATTCTGCCTGTAAACGTAAATGCTTATCATAAAGTTCATTTTTTTCTGTTTCAAGTTGTTGATATTTTTGATCTAAATTCTCCTCTTCCGGAAGATCATCAACAAGTTCTTGCTCAACTTCTTCAGCTTCATTCAATTGATCGAGATTATCTTCAAGATCAACTTGTTGCTCTTTGTTTTTCTCAGTCACTATACTCACCCCCAAATTAGCCTAGCTTACTTTTTCTAATGTCATAAAATCGGTTAAATTATCTAGTATAATGTGCAAAACATAAGTGAGAGAATTAACTCAGCTCTCACTTAACCAATCATATAATAAAGCAATGACTTTCCCTTTTCAACCATTTTGTTAAAAAAACTGGTGTGTTGCTTGACTACAAATCCGTAAATGTATTTGACATACGATTTGATAGTAAATTAATCAGCGAAACCACTCGTGAATAATCCATTCTTTTTGGTCCCAATAAAGCGATCGTACCTAACTGCTCACCAGATAATGAATACGTTGCTTTTATTAAGCTCAAATCCTGCATTTCATCAATTTCATTTTCTTGACCAATTGAAATTTTCAAACCTTGCTCTGTCGCTCGAAGTAAATTAATCATCAAGTCTTCCTTTTCGATCATTGAATAGATCGAATGAATTTTCTCAACATCGTTGAATTCAGGTTGCAAGAGCATATTTGTCATACCACTCATATAATAATTGTCAGGCTGTTGACTAAACAGAGCTCCATGTAAATATTTATACGCCAAGTTAACATTACTAACATAGTTATTAAGAATATGACCAATTTCCACTTGCATTTTTCCATGAAGTTGGATGATTGGTACGTTATGGAACTTGTCATTTAAAATATTAACTAATTTTTCTAAATCAGAGCCATTAATCTCAGCTGGAATTGTAAATGAGCGATGCTCGACATGACCTTTATTCGTAACTAAAATAGCCACAGCTGATGTTTTCGTCAATTGAATGATTTGAAGTTGCTTTAACCTCGCTTCAAAAACTTCTGGTCCTAAAATAATCGATGTATAATTCGTTAAGTCTGATAAAACTTCAACTGATTTTTGAACAACCTGTTCGAAATCAACATACTTATGATCAAAAACAGCAGAAATAAGCTTCTGATCCTTTTTCGTTAAATGAAACGGTAATAACATGTGATCGACATAAAAACGATAACCTTTTTCGGACGGAATCCGGCCAGAAGACGAATGCGTCTTTTCTAGATAGCCGAGTTCCTCTAAATCAGCCATTTCATTTCGAATCGTAGCAGGACTATATGAAATACTCTCTTTTTTTGATATTGCCCGTGAACCTATTGGTTGAGCTGTTTGAATAAACTCATCAATAATCACCTGTAATATCAAAAGTTGTCTACTAGATAATACCATAGATGATCACCTCTGTTAGCACTCTTCTTGTTTGAGTGCTAATACTATTATTAAATTATCAAATCAGTTCATAATTGTCAACGAATATACCTTATAAAAAGAAAAAATTCTTTAGAAGGATTAGTTCACATTAATTAATCCTCAAATTTAAATTCATCTAGTAGAAAGCGTTGGAAAACCTCATTGCCAAACAACTGACCTTTTTCAGTCATCCGAATGCATTCATCATCTTCTTCCAACCAACCACGAGTAGTCAATTCATCAATTGGTTGCTGATAGACATCATGCAGTTCTAAATTATATTTAGCTTTAAAATTTTTCTTACTAACACCGGTACGTTTACGCAAACCTAAGAAGAGTTCCTCTTCAATTTTCTCTTTCTTACCAATCTCATCAACATGTAAAAGTGGATGACCTGACTCGTTCGCAGCCTTCACATAAGCGGGGAAAGGTCGTAAATTAATATAACGCTTTCCTGGTAAATAGCCACTCGCTCCTGCACCAAAGCCATAGTAATACTGGTTATCCCAATACGTTAAGTTGTGTTTACTTTCATAACCCGGCTCGGCAAAATTACTAACCTCATATTGATATTTCCCACTTTTCTTCATCTTATCAATTAATAATTCAAACATGTTCGCCTCAACTTCCTCAGGTGGCTTATGAAGCTTACCCTTCTGATGACGTTGATAAAAAACAGTCTTTGGCTCAATCTGTAATGAATAAGTCGAATAATGCGGTAAGTCAAACGCAAGTGCTTGTTCAATTGAATCATTAAAATTTTCAATTGTTTGATTTGGCAAACCATACATTAAGTCAATACTGATATTTGTTAAATCATGTTTCAACAAATGATTAATATTCTCTTCAACATCCTTCACCCGATGAAGCCGTCCTAAATCTTCGAGTAATTGATTATCAAAAGATTGGACACCCATCGAAATTCGATTAACTCCGTAATCCCGAAGTAATTTGATTTTATCTTCATTTAAATCACCAGGATTTGCTTCAAAGGTATATTCATCGACATTCGAAACATCCATGTGCTTATCAATCATCTGTAGTAAATATTCTAATTGAGCTAAATTTAAAGCTGTTGGCGTACCTCCACCGACAAAAATCGTACGCATTGGATGCTTATCACCACTTAAGTAATGGTTCATCTCATTTGCCAGGGCATCTAAATAGTCATCAGCCATTTTTTCTTGATAAAAAAACTTAGTAAAGTCACAGTAATGACATATTTTTTCGCAAAATGGTATGTGGATATATGTTGATCTAATCAAATCACTTCACCCTCTCACTATTTCATAATTAAAGGAGCTGGTTATTGTCAGCTCCTTTAATTTA
>CAZONN010000004.1:0-13156 GCA_964581235.1 uncultured Amphibacillus sp. | reverse complement strand
AGTGCATCAACCGTTTCATTGTTAAGTAAGATATCCATTTTCACTAGTTTAGACGGTCGATAGCCTTCGATTTCGTAATCTAATGATGCGTAACCTTTTGTATTTGATTTTAAGGCATCGAAAAAGTCATAGACAATTTCTGAAAGTGGAATATTATAAATGACATTGACTCGAATATCATCTAAATAATCCATTCCAATAAATTCGCCACGTTTTCTCTGACAAAGCTCCATTACAGGACCAACATAATCATTTGGCACCATAATCGTCGCTTTAACATATGGCTCATAGACATCTTCAATTTCCTGTGGTTCAGGCATGAATGACGGGTTATCTACTGATATCGTCTCACCATTCGTTTGCTTCACTTGGTAGATTACACTTGGTGCAGTTGTAATTAAATCGATGTTAAATTCGCGTTCGATTCGCTCCTGAATAATCTCCATATGAAGAAGACCTAGAAAACCACATCTGAAACCAAATCCGAGTGCTTGTGATGTTTCTGATTCAAATTGTAAGGCAGAATCATTTAATTCTAAACGTTCTAACGCTTCTCGTAAATCATTGAATTTATTTGGGTCAATCGGATAGAGACCACAGAATACCATTGGATTCATTTGGCGATAACCGGGTAATGCCTCAGTCGCCGGATTGTTTGCTAATGTGATCGTATCACCAACATGTGAGTCAGCTACATTTTTAATAGCCGCCGTTAAATAACCTACATCCCCTACCTGAAGTTTATCTGTCGGAGTTAACTTCGGATTAAACACACCTACCTCATTAACCTCAAATTCTTTGCCAGTAGCCATCATTTTAATTTTGTCGCCAACTTTTACTGAACCTTCTTTAATTCGAACGTATGCCACAACTCCACGGTATGAGTCATATAGCGAATCAAAAATAAGTGCTTTTAATGGCGCTTCAGGATCACCTTCTGGAGCAGGAATTCGATCAACCACTGCTTCTAAAATCGATTCAATTCCAATTCCAGACTTCGCACTAACTAGTAAAGCTTCTTCTCCATCAATGCCAATGACATCAGTAATTTCTTTTTTGACACGTTCTGGATCAGCACTTGGCAAATCAATTTTATTTATAACTGGAATAATTTCTAAATCATTATCCAAAGCCAAATAAACGTTTGCTAACGTTTGTGCTTCAATACCTTGGGCAGCATCAACAACTAAAATTGCTCCCTCACACGCAGCCAAACTTCTAGATACCTCATAAGTAAAGTCGACGTGGCCTGGCGTGTCGATTAAATGAAAAATATAGTCCTGACCATCATGGTGATGATATTTTAATTGAACGGCATTCAATTTAATTGTAATTCCACGTTCACGTTCCAAATCCATCCCATCAAGAAACTGTTCCTTCATCTCTCGTTGTGATAATGCTTGTGTTTTTTCTAATATTCTGTCTGCTAATGTTGACTTCCCATGATCAATATGTGCAATGATCGAGAAGTTACGAACATTCGTTTGTCTTAGTTCATTTGTCACTATCTTCACTCCTATATAACGGACAATCTACAAACTTGATTATAGCAGTGAATACTTATTGATTCAATTATAATCATAACCATTCGTCTAGATTGATAAAATCTAGTTATTTTAAATGACTTTTGCTAGGTCCGTTATAATTATCAGAATTCCTTCATAAAGCATTAATCCCGTTTTTTCAACCCACTGTGAAATAGAGTAAGTAACTGACTCCTGTTCAGGTTTAACAGCATCTTCTATGATAGAGATGAGTAGGATAGAACATTTCAATTCATTTAACGCGTGAAACTATTTGCCTTCTGGCTTTCAACATTTTCATGTAATGCACCATTTATACCAGAAGCGAGCAGGTGGCCTAAATCATGAATGTAGCTATCGACTTCCTTTGGCGTCACCATCAGCCGTTAATTTTTGACTCAGATAAAATCACACCCTCAATCTCTTCTGATTGTCTTTCCTCTTCAACAAACATTTCTCGTGCTTCAACCGCTAAATCTGTTCGCATTTGAAATAACTGTTCATCATTCATTTAATCGCCTCTTTTCAAGTGTTTTTCTCTGTTTAACTTTTCCTCGAAAAAAAATTCATACATTTACGTCAGATTAGACATTTTTTTATTGAAAACTTCGACAGGCTCTGTTAAAATATCCTTTGTCCTGTATTTATTGATATAATGGACTTAAACATCTGGAGGTGAAAATTATGGCTAACATGAAATCAGCTATTAAACGTATTCGTGTCAACGAAAAAAGTCGTGTACTAAATCAAAACGTTAAAACTAATATGAGAACAAATATTAAACGTGTTGAAAGTTTAGTGAGTGAAAACAAAGTTGAAGAAGCACAAGCTGCTTTAAAAGTTGCAGTTAAGAAAATTGATAAAGCCGTTCAAAAAGGCGTAGTTCATAAAAATAACGGTAGTCGTCAAAAAGCTCGCTTAACTAAAAAAGTTAACGGACTTGGCGCATAATCAAACACACATTAAAAACGACCCTGCTCTAAAGCTAGGATCGTTTTTTTGTTTTTAATAAATAAAGAATTGCATACCCGTGCTTTTCACTCTAATCGGACGATTTTCGTGGGAGTCGACGTCTGCCGTTCAAATCACTAGATTATTATCATTTACCTTTCGTATTTAAATTACTCTTAATCACTATATAATAAATACTTAAATCTTAATTAATTCATAAAGTAAAAATTCGAAGGCGAGTTCTTTTTCCATTTTTCCCTGTTTAATCGCTTCGTCCGCTTTATTACACGCCTCTAAATAATGATAAAGCATGTCTAAACTAAATCTTTTTTCTCTTTCAATCGACATCTTAACGACATATGGATGAACCCTTAATTCTCTCGCCATTTGCTGCTGAGCGTAACCTTTCCTCGTCAACACTTTGACTTGATAAATCGTGCGTAGTTGTGAGGCTAACAAACCAATTAGGGCGATTGGCTCTTCATTCAACTTCATCAAATCACGATATATTTTAATCGCACCCGTTAAATTTTTTGAAATGACCATGTCAACCAAATTTAAACCTGTTGCTTGACCTTGACGTGAAACGAGATCTTGAGCAACTTCAGCCGTGACCTTACCATTCTCACCAACATACAAAGCAAGCTTTTCGATTTCCTTTTCCAACAAACCAAGGTGTGCGCCCGTTTCATTGATTAATAACTGCTCAGCAGGTTTATCAAGATAAATTTGATATTGTTTTGCTAAATGAGCAACCCACTTATCAATTTCCCACATTTTCACTTTCTGACAGTTAATCAACATCGCTTGCTTCTTCAGTTGCTTAGTCGCCTTTTTCCGCTCATCTAATTTTTCATATGGTGCAATAATTATTAACGTTGAAAAATCAACTGGATCAGCTATGTAATCTAATAAACGGTTAAGATCATGCTCAACCTGTGCCTTTGATTGCTTTGCCGTTAAAAAATAAGCTTGGTTAGCAACAACAAGTTTGTGATCTGCAAAAAATGGATACGTCTCAACTTCCATGACAACATCGTCAATTGAGACCTCTTCTAAATCATACTGAACCAGAGCATCGTCTGTCTGATGATCTTGATCAACCCGCTTTGACACTTGATTGACAACTGATTCAATTAAAAATTGCTCTTCACCAAAAATTAAAATCACTGGCGGCAACTTTTTATTTTTTAAATCTTTAATCGCATCTAAATAGTTCATATTATCCATCCCCGATCAAAACAATCTTATCTACTATCGTATAGCTTGTGATTGATTTTGACAAGAAAAAAAGAAAGGGATTGAAGCTCACCCTTTCTTATCTATATAAACGATTAACAACCAGGCCTAGGTTCCTGATTACGAATCGATATTCAATTCATCCTCTCTCTATTCATTACTTTGATCCATCCTGCAAAAAATACGCCTGTTAACTGTTGCTAACTGTGGTAATCATAAGCTGATAATCAAATGAAAAATCATTAGCAGGTCGTTTGTTAATAGCTTATGGCATGAAGGATGAAAAGGTTCCACCCGATCGATTTTTATGAAAGATAAATTGAATCGCCCCGTTTCGATCCGTCCGATAGAGCTGTAACTCCAGTTCATTGAGCCGATTTACAACAATATCACTCGGGTGATTATAAAAATTATTGCGCCCAACCGGAATAATGGCCTGTTTCGGTGCAATTTGCTCTAAAAAGAGTGAAGAAGTTGAGGTTGCGCTACCATGATGCGCGACAATCAATGTGTCAATCACTAAATTAGGATATCTTTTTATGATTGATTGCTCCACTTGTTCTGACACATCACCCGTGAGGAGCCATGACTCATCACCAAAATATGTTGCAACAACGAACGAGTTATCATTATTGTTCTCCCAATCACGACTAGGACTCAGACAATAAAAAACATGTCCACCAATTGTGAACGTTTGACCAGCTTCAACCCGCTTGTGATCGATCGATTCGCCTATTAATGAGCCAGATAAAATTTCCGGCCATTTAAAGTAATCTGATGTCACTATCGATCCAACTGTGAAATCCTCAAGTAAATAAGGTAAGCTGCCAAAATGATCATGATCTTCATGAGAAATAATTACAGCATCAATTTTTTTGATCCCAGCTTGATGCAGATACGGTTTAATAATCTGCTCATAAGCACGATCAGTAGATGTTGAATAATCACTCGCTAACGTCGCCCCAATATCATATAAAATAACGCCTTTTCGGTGCGGTAATTCAATCACTAATGAATTAGCTTGGCCGAGATCTAGAATCGTTACTTTACCGAACGGATTTAAATATGGCTTAATTTGATGCGTGATCAAGATTAGAATCAGTACGACCAAACTATAAATCAGCTTGTTAAAACGCTTCTTTTCAATTTGAACGAGTAAATAAAACAAACATAAATAGTACGCAAGGATAAATGGTGATGAAAGCGTGCCCGTCACAATCGGAGCATAAAAGTAATCATCAAAAAATTGTACAAACAAAATAAAGACTTGATCAGTTAGACTAAGCAAAATTTCGAAAAATAACAGTAATGGAGGGAAAAGTACGTTTATTAAATAACTGAAGAAAATCATCGGGATGAAAAAAGCACTAAAATAAAATGTCGCGATTAAATTAACGACAAAACTAAATGGATTAAAGAGATAAAAAGCGTTGACTTGAATTGGAATAATCATCACCATACATAACAATGAAATAAACAGTGTTTGGGTAAACTTTGATGGTAATTGCTTGAGAATTTGTTTCGACAATAGAAGTGAGAACGAAATCAGAAATGAAAATTGAAATCCGAGATGATGAATCCATTCTGGCTTGAAAAATAATAACAAGACAAAGGCAAGACTTAAAAGATCAATTGAGATTATACGATCACGTTGATACCATGCTAAATAATTGAAGATCGCAACGATCGAAGCCCGCCAAATCGATGGTGCACCACCGGCCATAATCGGATATATAAGCAAAAAAGCAATCAACAGTTGATAGGTTGTCTCTTTTGTTAAGCGACATAAGGAGATTAAAATAAAGTGGATGATCGCAACAATAATACTGACATGGAGCCCGGAAATCGCCAATAGATGGGTCAAATGCCACCTTTGGAACAGTTCTTCCGTTTGATCATCCAATGCTGTTCGATCACCAAAAATCAATGATTTTACCCATGCTGCTGTTCTTGGACTCATGCGTTGATTAATTTCTGACATTTGCTTGTGCCGAAATTGGTCAAGTTTTCCTGATAAATTTGTGCCCTCACATTTGAGTTGATCCGATCGATTTAAATTGATTTGATAATTAACGCCTTGATTGGACAAATAATTTTGATAGTTGAACTGGCCAGGGTTAGTTGCTTCAGTTGGGGCGGTAACTTCACCAAACACTTGACACTTCGCCCCTAAATTAACAGGTGCAGAAGAATTTGAAAAATCATTAATTTGAATAGCTTGTTTTGAAGCTGTCTCACGGAGAATAAAAGTTGTTTGTTCATTAGTCTGTTTAGTAAGTGCAGTAACCTTTCCCGATACACTCACTTCGTTTCTTAACCATTCCAATTCATCAAATTGTTTTTGAACGAAGTGCTGTGAGAAGAAAATAGCTAACAAAATTAAGACAAAACACTCAATTAAGTTTAATCGCTTCCGTTGATAATAAATTAATAAAAGCACCAACCAAACTAAACATATGGCAAGCCAACCTATAAATTTATTAGCCAAATAATAGCCTACGAGTAGAGATATAACGAGTAAGTATCCTTTTCCTCTCACGCAAACGCTCCTTAATATTATGTTATTTTTTTAATAACTGCATGGTTTCTTTTTCAAGTGGAATCAACTCGACATTGACATTTGCATCCTTGAATAACTCAGTAGCATATGGATGGTTACGATAATCTGTTGCATAATACACTGTCTTAATCCCTGCTTGAATGATTGATTTACAACATTGTAAACAAGGGTAGTGTGTCACATAAATCTCGGCACCCTCAGTCTGCACACCAAATTTTGCACATTGTAAGATTGCATTCATCTCAGCATGAACAGTACGGACACAATGACCATCAATCATATAACAACCCTTGTCGATACAGTGATCACTCCCTGACACACTTCCATTATAACCACCTGCAATCATACGATTATCTCTGACGATTGTTGCACCGACAGTTAAACGTTCACACGTACTTCTTAAAGCAATCAAATGACTTTGCGACATAAAATATTGATTCCATGAAATTCGTTCCATTTACATTCACCTCTTCAGTTAAATTTACGGGACAATAATGAACTCTTCAAGTTGCTCAAACGTTTTTACACCGATCCCAGAAATGTTTTGTAATTCTTCCGCTTCTTTGAACGGACCATTCTCTTCACGATACTGGATAATCGCTTGTGCTTTTGCAGCCCCGATTCCTGGTAATTCCTCAAGCTCTGTTTGTGTTGCTTGATTGATTCTTATTTTACCATGGTTTGTGTTTGTTTGAACCGCTAAATTATTTGAATCAGATTGTGACGGTACATAAATCACCATCGCATCATAAACCTTCTCTGCGAGGTTGATTTGATTTTCGTCTGCGTCATTGGTAAAGCCACCCGCTGATTCAATCACATCAATCACTCGATCATCTGGATCAACTAAATAGACGCCTGGTTTGTAAATTTCACCTTTTAGATCGACGTATAGTTTTTCGTATGTTGTGTTTGGTTTGAGTTCGGTTTGTTGATTAAAGGGATCAGGTGCGGATTCAAATTCAGTAGGTTCAGTTGGAGTTGTTTCAATCGTTGGTTGAAAAAGATCGGCTAAAATAAATTCCCACAACAGGCTGGTTAGCAGTAGAAAACTTACAATCACGAGTATGATATTATTTTTAATCCATTTCACAATATACCTCCAATTATAATGATTCATTTTCTATATTCGACGTTGTCTGACAAAATTCCTGCTAATAAAAAAGAATCACACATTTATTTTTTTTACGACAAATGTGTGATTCTGGATCGTATCGTTACATCAAAATATTCAAAGCAGATTATTTCTTGCATGCGAAGAAGATCCGGTCACCTGGCTCTTCGGTATTGTAGTCAGTGATTGGCTCTGTTTGAAAATCGGCAAATAATTGAATATCTTTAAAGCCTGCATCATTGAGCATTTTCAAGTATGTTGCGATCGGATGTGTTCTTTGATGATGAAATTCTTCAAAGCGTTGATAATGACCAGCTTCTTTTAAAAAGAAAGTCAATTCATGAGTCATTTCACCTTCATGATCACCCGGGTAACAGAACCAAATATAAGCTAAGTCATCATAGACTTCTGAGAACAGTTGGTCAACCATTTCATTTTTTACATGGTTCATACTATGGACATCAAATAAAAACACGCCATCTTCATTTAAACTATGATATATACGTTGTAAGGCACTCGCTAATTTTTCTTGATCGGTAATGTAGTTAATGACATCACAGTAGCTCGTCACAATATCGTAACCAACTAAACCAGCTAATTCAGTAATATCTTGTTGTAACCATTGAATATTCAAGTTTTTTTCTAACGCCAGTGAAGATGCCTCAGTCAGCATATCAGCTGATAAATCAACACCTGTCAGTTGGTAACCTTTTTCCGCCAGACGCCAAGTTACCTGACCTGTACCACAACCAAGATCTAGAATTTTAGTTTGATTCTTTGCTAGCTTTTTGTTGACAAATTGCTCTGTAAAATCCACCCATTGATCATACGGAGCATCTTCCATTAAAAAATCGTACAGTTTTGCTAGTTGACGATAGGTCATGAAGATTCCTCTTGGTCACTAATATCAACTGTTACAATTGGTGCGTCACCCCATAGGCGTTCTAGATTATAATGATTTCGTTCTTCTTGATGGAAAACGTGGCAGATAACATCGCCTATATCAACTAAAATCCAACGTCCTTGTTCAAACCCTTCAACTCGTCTGACAACACCACCACTTTTTTCAACATCATCTTTGATACCTCTGGCAATTGCTTGAACTTGCCTTTCACTTGAACCTTCGCAAATAACAAAATAATCAGCCATAAAAGAGACGCCAGTAATATCTAATGTTATAATATCTGCTGCCCTCTTATCATCTGCCGCTTTTACAACTTGTTTAATCAGTTGGTTATTACTCATGAATTTGTTTCCTCCAATTTTCGTTTCAGTTGATTGTACATATTTAAAGTTTCTGGATAGACTAACCGTTCACGCTCCACTAAAAACCGCATACTGTTTCGAACGGCCATAAAACAGGCTTCATTTAAATCTTCACCCGCTTTTTTTTGTATCAAATTTAGGCCTGGGAAATTGCGTCCCGGCTCAATATAATCTGCAAGATAAATAATTTTTTCCAAATCAGTCATCTGTCCATGTCCTGTCGTATGCCAATAGATAGCATCTTTAATCGATTGTTTTTCAATCCCTAATTCTGTTTCAACTAAGATCGATGCGACTGGCCCATGCCACAGTTCATGGTGAAAACTTAATAAATCTGCTCGTAAACCATGATTCTTAATAATTGCGATCATCTCGTCAAGCGGTCGATACTTTGCATAATCATGAAAGATAGCCGCTAACATCGTGTCTTCACGATCAACTCGATAAATATCCGCCAATATTAAAGCCGTTTTTAACACGCGTTTCGTATGCTCATAGCGCGTCTGGTTTAAATGGGGTTTAACTAATTTAAGTGCGTGTTCTTGGTCCATATAAACCCTTCTCCTTTATCAAAGATAAAACTTGATCCGGAATCAGATAACGAACAGACCGATCCATTTCAAGCCTCTCTCTAATCATCGTTGAGGAAATATCTAACCCAGGTGTATCTAATAAAATTATCGGATAAGGCGTGTTTAACTTGTAATCCGGGCGCTTCACACCAACAAATTGAACACTGTCAATTAATTGATCTATTTTATACCAATGTGGCAAGTATTCAACCATGTCTGCACCAATAATAAAGTAAAACTCAACATTTGGATACATTTCCTTTAAAGATTTGATCGTGTCGTATGTGTAAGACTTACCCTTACGAACAAGCTCGATTGTATTAATTTTGAAGTAATCGATCGGATCAACTGCTACTTTTAACATCATTAACCGATCAGTCGCAGATACCCGTGCCTGACCCTTATGTGGTGGCTCAGCAGATGGAATAAACCAAACTTCATCAAGTTCAAGTCTTTCATACGCCTCTTCAGCCATGGTTAGATGACCAATATGTGGTGGATCAAAGGTTCCACCTAATAGTCCAATTTTCTTCATAGCCTATCTCCTACGGCAACGTAATCGTTTTATGATCTTCTGATTCCTTATACAAAACAATAATCGCCCCAATTACTTGAACAAGTTCAGCATTTGTTCCTTCAACTAGCTGATCAGCAACAACGTTTTTATCTTCTAAACAATTTTGCAGAACAGTGACTTTAATTAATTCTCTTTTCTCTAACGCCTCATTCACTTGAACAAGCATATTTTCATTGACGCCATCTTTACCAACCTGAAAAATTGGCTTTAAATGATGTGCTTTAGAACGCAAGAAGCGCTTTTGTTTTCCAGTTAACATCTAAATCATCCTTTTTAGTTTAAGTAATCAATCTTCATTGAATTTTTCTAACAATGGGCTGGCATCGACTGACTTTTGAGACCATCTTTCAAAAGCAAGCTTACCTTGATATATTAACATTTCATGACCATGATGGATCCGACCACCACGTTTTTTGGCATCTTTTAATAATGCTGTCCAAAATGGTTGATAGACAATGTCACTAACAACAGCATCATGTTTCAAATTTGTTAAATTAATCACTTGTGAATCATTGTCAGGAGACATCCCAACAGATGTTGCTTGAATAATCAAATCAAACTTGTCTAACTCTTTTTCTGCATCGATAAACGACAGAGCCCGTCCACTAATCTTCGTTTGATTCAGCTTGAGCAATTCTTCTGCACGTGACACTGTACGATTCGCAATGGCTATTTCCGAAAAATTCTCCTGCAATAATGCATGGTAAATTCCTCGTGTTGCCCCTCCTGCTCCTAAAAGTAAGGTCGATTTTCCACCACTAAAAAGATCTGGAAATTGCACCTTTAATGCCGTAATTAAACCCAATCCATCTGTATTATGACCATACCACTTTTGATTTTTACAGACAACCGTATTAACAGCACCAATCGCTTCCGCCTCAGGACTAATCCAATCTAAAAATGGAATAATTTTTTCCTTATATGGAATCGTTACATTAAAACCAGTTAACTGACTCGTTTTTAAGCGGTTGATTTCAGCAACAAATTGATCAGGCTCGATTTCAATTAATTGATAATTACCGATTATACCTACTTGATCAAGGAAATGTTGGTGCATCCAAGGTGATTTAGAATGTTGAACGGGATAACCAATTAAACCTAGCTCCATAATAAATGACCTCCGTCTTTAAATAATTGATTTCCGTTTCGAGACAGGAACATCTGCCGGACTGTGAACAGCCAAAGTCGCAGCCTCACCTGATAATGAAATCCATCCCAGTCCTGGAAAGACAAGATCAATCCGGTCCCCGCTAACTTTAATTGTTTGGGTAACTAATTTCGGATAATCAGCTACAGTTTCCTGACTTGGAGGTGATAATAACGCACCTAAATGATCTTGATACAATTGATCTGCTTTCTCCAACTTCGTCCGATGTAGTTCAATTTTATTCGGGAAATAACAGGTGAATGATTGACGATCACCTTTAATAAAATCAAATCTAGCTAAACCGCCAATATATAACGTTTGTTGGCTATTTAACTGATAAACTCTCGGCTTAATTTCTTTATTTGGTGTAATGAGTTTAATATCCTCATTAGCTAAATAATGTGTTAACTGACCACGATTAACGACACCAGGTGTATCATATAACGAAGATGTCTGATCAAGTGGGATATCGATAAAACCAAGTGTTGTTCCAGGGAAATAAGATGTTGTAATAGCATCTTTCGTACCTACCGAATCATTAATCAGATAATTAATAAACGTTGACTTACCGACATTCGTCGCACCGACAACATAAACATCCTGACCTTTCCGATGAAAATCAATTGCTTGTTTTACCTCATCAAATCCTTGACCTGTTTTAGCTGAAATTAAATAGACATCTTGGACTGTGACACCAAGATCAGCTGCTTCCTTCTTAATCCACGCTCTTACACGACTAAGATTTGTTGATTTCGGTAGTAAGTCAACTTTGTTTCCTAAGATAATCACTTTATTATTACCCGTTAAACGGTGCAAACTACGAATAAAACTACCATTAAAATCAAAGATATCAATCATTTTCACAATTAAGCTGTTTGTATCAGCTATTTGACTAACCATTTGTAAAAAATCACTGTCCGTATACGGCACATCTTGAACTTCATTATAGTTTTTTAACCTAAAACAACGTTGACAAATAATTGTTTCATTTTCAAGCGCCGAACTTGGCACATACCCCGGTTGACCTTTTTCTTTTGTTTGAATTGGTACGCCACACCCTTGACAATGAAACTGTTCTTCTAGTTTTCCCATTCGATTAACCCCTGCTTCTGCAATTTATTTAAAATCTTTCGCTCAATTTTACGATTAAATCTAGTGATTTTATCATCAGTGTCCACAATTGGCACAACTAAAATTGTTGAAAACCCCGCTCGGTTACCACCTAATACATCAGTTAAAACTTGATCACCAATGACAACAACTTCATCCCGACTTAGCTTCATCTCTTTAGCTGCTTTGATAAACGCACCCTTAAGTGGTTTTTTAGCATGAGAAATAAACGGACGATTTAATGGAAGTGAAAAGAGTTCAACACGATTGCTTTTATTGTTAGAGATAATCGTTACAGCAATACCGTGTTCTTCCATCTCTTTAAACCATTCGTGTACCTGTTCCGTCGCATGCGCCACATTCCATGCAACTAACGTATTATCGAGATCAGTTATGACACCTTTAATACCTTTTTTCTTTAATTCTTCCGGTCTAATTTCAAAAACACTCTTCACATATTGATCTGGTAAAAATAATTTTAACAAAGACTGTCCACCTCAATTAATCTAACGATAATGTTTTACCTTACCATCATAAACAATTTAGCCGATAGTTTCAAAATTTTTTCATAAAAAACACCGAACTATTATTATATGCCGATCAATTCTTCATTTATTCGAAAGAATCGTTCGACAAATTCAGTCATTATCTGCATCTGTGGATAAACTTACACACATAACAAAGCTTGATTATACTAGTTTAATTAAAAATAAAACGAAAATATCCACAACTTATCTACAGGTTATGTACAGGATATGTGGATAAAAATCAACTTGTGTCGTATGTAAAAAAATGATAAAGTAAACACATGGAAGATAATACTGATTCGGAATAATTAGGAGGTATTAAAATGGGTAGTTTAACTGACGACTTATTAATCGAATGTTATCAAAAAGCAATTGAATTAAATTTAAATGAAGATTTTATTCGCCTAATTGAACAAGAAATTTATAATCGATCATTAGCCCATGATATTATACTCTCGAATCGTTACAGACAATTTTAATTTTTAAAAAAATGCTAGACGGCGATTTTGAGGCTCGTAATGAAATTAGTTTATTTGATATTTTAGAAGCGGATAACGAAGATATTATTGA
>CAZONN010000003.1:16465-26905 GCA_964581235.1 uncultured Amphibacillus sp. | reverse complement strand
TCCATATTGTCTTGTATATCAAGTAAGAAACAGCTAACGAGCTCACCCCTAGCAGTTTTTCCAGCATTTAAAAAGGTTGGTGTCGCTAATTGAAGACGCTGTTCAATATGTTCTTTAGCAATATTCCAAGCTAATTTTTCATCACCAGCCCCTAGATACAAAGAAGCAAAGCCAATACGATCTTCATAACGCTCTAAATATTTACTACCATCATTCGTTTTCAATGCGTATTGGTTATAAAACTTATATGCTCCCATGAAACTATCAAAACGAAACTTATGATCATATAAAAATTGGAATAAATCTTTAATAAATGAAAAATCATATAATTCAATAAATTCTTTTTCTATAAAATCATATTCAATTAAATAATCAATTTTTTCTTCAAGTGTGTGAAAGAAGACGGTATTAGGATTTATTTTCTCAAGAAAGTACGCTCTGGCGGCTTCACGATCTTTATTTAATTGGATTTGGTTATTTTCTGTTGGGATATTAACCATGTTATTTAGTTTAAAATAGGTGATATCTTGAGGCTTTTCAATTGCCTCCTTAGAGAATTTAGTCAATGTTTTTAGCTCCTTTGTTAATTTTTCTACGTCTAAAGGGGTGCCTTGAAACTCGAACTGATGTAAGAGTGGTAGTTTGTATTCTTGGGATAATAATTTCGCAGTAATACAAAATAAATTCCCGAAATTACGATTTCCACCACCAAATAACCCTTTACAAAAGTAAATATTATCAGCTGTTTCTAAAAAATCTGCAGCAGTGTCAATCACAATCGGATGCACATTCGGTTCGTATGTAGGCATCACTAAAATAAAAGGTTCCTTCATTTCAATTTCAAAGTTAGAAGAGGTAATTTCAATCGATTCAAAATCAGTTATTTTTTCAACAAACTTTTTTGTTTGTCCTGTTTGAGAATAATAGACAATTTTAGCCATTATGATATTAAAGCTTCTAACCTTTCGGGTTGATAGCCTGAAAAGCTCTCTTGTCCAATTTTAATGACAGGTAGTGAGGTGTATCCTAGTGAAATTACTTCATCCAAATATGACTGGTCTTGGTCAATTCTTTTCTCTTCAAAGGGAATATTTTTTGACTGCAAGTATTTTTTAGTAAAAACACATTCTGGACAGCCACTTTTCGAGTAAATAGTAATCTTCATTTTTATTCCTCCGTTTCACAAATGCTGTGAATAATTAATGACAGTATTTTTTTGTTATCAATACATGTAGTAAGTAGAGTCCTGTCTTGGTTTTCCGTCGTTTTCCCTCCTTTTAAGTAATAAAAAAGTCGTTCATATTAGAGTGAACGACTAGAAAACGATAGAAAAATACGCTAAACAAACTCTATCGTTTCTTCTTTTTCATCCCCGAAAAATAGAAACTACAAGTACTGGCAGGTCTCCTGGCTCGTGTTTCGTCCTACTACAGCCCTTCCTATATCCTTGTTTTGATACAGTGGTTTGCTAGTTTGTCCACACATACAGTTGCGGGGGCAGCTTCAGTTTTTAACTGAATTCCCTTTTAAGACATAAAAATGTCACCAATACTTGAAATACTATATTTTGTACTATTTAATTGTTTGACTCTATTTTTATACTACATGTTGAGATTATAGCATAGGCATTTTCAAAATCAAGTAGATTGAATTATATTATCCATTACTTTTCAAATGAGAATTTCAGTAAATATTCAACTTTTATAGAGTCATCTAACAACAATTAATTCTCTTCATATGATAGTATTGATTTGTAGAATTAAAATAGTACAACATTATTCATGAGGAGGATGTAAAATGAGAAATCCAATGAAGAAGAATGGTCTTGGTCCGTACGAAGAAAGTCGTAATCAAACGATCGGAGATAATCCTGCTTTACATAATGAAGCTGGAATCCCAGTCGCAAATGATGAAGTTCAGCTAACCGCTGGCATGAGGGGGCCTACAGTACTTAATGATGTATGGTTATTAGAAAAAAATGCTCACTTTAATCGTGAAGTTATTCCTGAGCGACGGATGCATGCTAAAGGTTCTGGTGCATTCGGGACATTTAAAGTTACAAATGATATTACAAAATACACAAAAGCAAAAATCTTTTCAGAAGTAGGGAAGGAAACTGAAATGTTTGCTCGTTTTTCTACTGTAGCTGGAGAGCGAGGCGCAGCAGATGCAGAACGTGATATTCGTGGTTTTGCGCTTAAGTTTTATACAGAGGAAGGTAACTGGGACTTAGTCGGTAATAACACACCTGTTTTCTTTATGAGAGATCCGAAACATTTTATCAACTTAAATCGTTCTGTTAAACGTGATCCCCGAACAAACTTAAGAACACCAAATACAAACTGGGATTTTTGGACATCACTACCTGAATCATTACACCAGGTAACGATTACAATGAGTGATCGTGGCATACCATCATCTTATCGCTTCATGCATGGCTTTAGTTCTCATACGTATAGTTTTATTAATGAGGAAAATGAGCGAGTGTGGGTAAAGTTTCACCATCGTTCACAGCAAGGAATTCAAAACTTGACTGACCATGAAGCGGTTCTTGTTAGTGGAAATGACCGTGAATCACATCAACGTGATTTATACAACGCGATCGAACAGCGTGAATATCCAAAATGGAAAATGTATGTTCAAATTATGACGGAAAAAGAAGCAGAGGAACTTGATTATAATCCATTTGATCTAACGAAAGCTTGGTATAAAGAAGATTTCCCACCAATTGAAGTTGGTGAGTTTGAATTGAATCGAAATCCAGACAACTATTTTGCAGATGTTGAACAAGCAGCTTTTACACCAGCTAACTTAGTTCCTGGTATTGGTATCTCACCAGACCGTATGTTACAAACACGTGTGTTCGCTTATGGGGATGCCGCGCGCTACCGTGTCGGTGTCAATTCTCATCAAATACCTGTTAATGCACCACGTGGCGTTAAGGATTTCCACACATCACACCGAGATGGAACAATGCGTGTCGATGGGAATGGTGGCAGTGAAAATAATGTGTCAGTAAATTCATATGGAAACTTTACTGATCATCCAGAACACCAAGAACCACCAATGAAGGGTGGAGACGTGGACTATCATGATGCAAGAGAAGATGATCATGATTATTACACACAGCCAGGGAAGTTATTCCGTGCGATGACAGCGGAGCAACAATTGGTCTTATTTGAAAACACAGCAAGAAACATGGGTGATTCGACGATGCAAATTAAACATCGTCATATAAACAACACGTATCAAGCTGATGCAGATTATGGAGCAGGTGTTGCTAAAGCATTAGGTATTGATTTAAATGATGTTGATTTGACACCAACACCGAGAGATTCTAGAGCTGCAAACGATCATGCTAATGCACGTGGTTTTCGAGATTTAAACTACCCAACAGAACCAGCAGATCCAGAATCAGCTAAAGATTTAGGGTTTGAAGGACGAGATACGAATGCGACCGATCCTAAATCGTTAATAGATATTATGGATGACCCACATTTTCTATGATTCATTTAAAAGCTTTAGTCTACGTGAGGCTAAAGCTTTTTTTATGAATAAATTAAGTACATAGTTTGTTCCGGTAAGCTGATAATAATCACTGTCAATGTTGAATCAAGTTTATTGACTATATGTTTGTAAGTGCTAAAATTATTTGAATGGATAGACACCGCTCTTGTAGTGGTTTAATTTTTTGTAGAAGGAGGTCTTTTCATGTTATATGTATGGAGTTACGTTAAAAAACATAAGAAACTATTATTTTTAAATTTGGTCGGCGCAATCTGCTTTATGGTTGTAAACTTAGGTTTACCTACGATATTGGCACTAATCATCAATGACGTTCTCGTAAATCAAGATACTGAGCGATTGTACTTTTTAGTTGCAATTATGGCAGTCATTATTATTTTTGGCTTAGCCGGAAACATTATTCTAACATATGCTTCTAGTCGATTAACGAATGAAACGACAAGAGACATTCGAAATGATTTATATGATAAAATCAATGAATTCTCTCATGAAGAGTATGAAAAGATTGGCGTTTCATCATTAGTGACTCGCATTACAAATGATGCTTTTGTTATCTTACAATTTGTCGAAATGGTCTTAAGAATTGGTTTTAATACACCTTTAATATTTATCGGTAGTATTATCTTAATTATTCAGACGAGTCCTTCATTATCATGGATATTAGCTGCGGCTTTACCGGTTATTTTATTGGTTATTTATTGGATTGCTAAAAAGTCTGGTCCATTATCTGAGCGCATGCAAAAATTATTGGATAAACTAAATACATTTTCAAGAGAAAACTTAACTGGCCTTCGTGTTATTCGCGCATTTTCACGTGAAGAACATCAAGAAGATAAGTTTTCAGGTGCGAATAGGGACTATGCAAATACAGCGCAATCTCTGCATAAATTGATGGGATCAGCTATGCCGATTTTCTATCATATTATGGCGGTTGTAATTACATTCATATTTGTCTTTTCCCTTGATCCAATTAGTGCGATGGACATGCAAGTCGGGACATTAGTTGCTTTTGTTGAGTATGCTTTTCATGCGTTATTTTCAGTATTAATGTTTTCACAAATATTTATGATGTACCCACGCGCAAATGTGTCGGCAAATCGACTGAAAGAAATCAATGATATGCCGATTTCAATTCAAAGCAAACCGAATGCTGTCACTGAGACAGAGACGCATGGATACATTGAATTTAATGATGTGTCATTTGCATATCCTGGAGAAACCGAAAATCCAGTTCTGCATGATATAAATTTTAAAGGAAAACCTGGAGAAATCATTGCTTTCATTGGAAGTACGGGTAGTGGGAAATCTACTTTAGTACAATTGATTCCACGCTTTTTTGATGTCACCTTCGGAAAAATTATGATTGATGGTGTCGATGTTCGTGATTATGATTTAGATACTCTTAGAAGTAAAATCGGTTTTATCTCGCAACGAGCGCTACTCTTTACCGGTACGATTAGCGATAACTTACGTTTTGGTAAAGATGATGCGACTGATACTGAGTTAGTTAAAGCATCAGATGTCGCTCAAGCTCGCGATTTTATAGAACGAATGGAAGAAGAATACCACTCTTATTTAGCTGAAGGTGGGAGTAATTTATCTGGTGGTCAAAAACAACGCCTTTCAATCGCTCGTGCAATTGTTAAACAGGCAGATATTTATGTGTTTGATGATAGTTTTTCAGCTTTAGATTATAAAACAGATGCGGAAGTACGTCGTCGATTGAAAGAAGTAACGGGTGATTCGACAGTTATTATTGTCGCGCAGCGTATTTCAAGCATTAGAAATGCAGATCAGATTATTGTCCTTGAAGAAGGTAAGATCCGCGCGAGAGGAACACATGATCAATTGATGGAGAGTAATGCAATTTATCAAGCAATTGCAAAGTCTCAATTAAAAGAAGAACAGGAGGAGGATTTCGATGAATTATGATGAGACAACAAAAAACAATCAATCAATGATGCAAAGTTTCAAACGAATTTGGCCTTATTTTAAAAATTATAAAGGCCGTGTATTTACATCATTTTTTCTTGTTTTCACTCAGGTCATCACAAATGTACTTGAACCATTTATTTTTGGTTTAATTATAACTGAAATCTCTTCTAATGTGATCGATATGATCAGAGGTGTACCAGCAGCAGGCTTAAATTATTCTTATATTTACACAGTGATCATTATCTACTTTGTTCGGGGTCTAATCAATCAAGCATCTGCTTTTGGATCGAATTATTTTATGACAGAAGCTGTACAAAATATGACTTTTGACTTGAGAACTGATATTACCAGTAAGATGAATCGATTACCGATCTCCTATTTTGATCGTCACCAATTTGGTAACATTTTAAATCGAATCACAAATGATATTGATACGATTGCAAACGCGTTTCAAATTTCGTTGCTCGAAGTATTCAATGCGATCTTACAATTATTTTTTGTCATTTTGATGATGCTGTGGATTCAATGGCAATTTGCCTTAATTATGGTCGTGATCATTCCACTATCAGGTTATATAGCTAAATACATTATTGGAAAATCACAAACTCATTTTAAAAAACAAGCCGATATATTAGGGCGAATGAACGGTTTTGTACAAGAAAATTTATCTGGTTTTAATGAAATTAAATTATACGGCCGTGAACATCATTCAAACAAAGAATTCAGGACGATCACAACAAAATTAAGTGAAGTTGGTTTTAAAGCAAGTTTTACATCGGGTTTAATTCGGCCATTAATTACATTTGTCGCACATAGTGCATATGTTGTTATTGCACTATTTGGTGGATTGTTAACATTAACAGGACGGATGACAATTGGTAACTTACAAGCCTTCACACAATATGTTTGGCAAGTAAACCAACCGATGCAAATGTTGTCACAACTTTCTGGTTTAATTCAAAGTGCAGCAGCAGCAATTAATCGTGTCTATGAATTGATGGATGAGGAAGAAGAGACTTATGACTATTCACAATCAATCGATCAACCAGTTACTGGACAAGTTACTTTCGAAAATGTCTCTTTCAGTTATAACGAGAATAATCCGTTAATTCAAGGTTTTGATGTTAACGTAAAACCTGGGGAAACAATTGCAATCGTTGGACCAACAGGTGCTGGAAAAACAACAATGATTAACTTATTAATGCGATTTTATGATGTTAACAAAGGTAAAATTTTAATTGACGGCATGGATATCAGATCTTTACCACGTCAGCAATATCGCACTCAATTCGGGATGGTTTTACAAGATACTTGGCTCTTTAAAGGAACGGTTAAAGAAAATCTTCGCTTTGGTAACCTACAAGCGACAGACGCAGAAATCATTGAAGCAGCCAAAGTGACAAATGTCGATCATTTCATCCGAACACTACCTGGGGGATATGAGATGGAGCTTAACCAAGAATCTTCGAACATTTCACAGGGACAGAAACAGTTATTAACGATTGCTCGTGCTTTGTTGTCTGATCCGAAGATTTTAATACTAGATGAAGCAACAAGCTCAGTTGACACACGATTAGAAATTTTAATCCAAAAAGCGATGGATCGTTTAATGGAGGGAAGAACAAGTTTTGTCATTGCACACCGCCTATCGACGATTCAAGATGCTGACCGAATTTTAGTCATGGACAAAGGGCAAATTATTGAACAAGGAAACCATCAAGAATTACTGAAGCAAGCTGGCTTTTACAGTCAACTTTATCAGAGTCAGTTTACAGATTAATAATTTTCTCAAAATAATATCATCCACCAATATAGAGTGTTTTCTAATGGTGGATGATATTTATCTTTATTGAAGTCAAGATACATATTACTGTTGGTGTAATCGTTATTTCATCATTATATTTTTTAATCATAAAATGCGGAATACTTTTTTGTAATCGTCTAAATTATCCTGTAACTTTATGTGGAGCTAATTCGACTGATCATGCGAGTTATCGAAGTAGTTGGAGGTTATTATGGTGAAAAAGAAGATCTTACTCCTTTTATCGTTCATTTTTATTATCATTGTATTTTTAGGCTGTCAAACAGCGGAAAACATTATAAGAGATTCAGGGGAAGCTGTGTCCAGAAAACAATCTGGTCGTATTATTAATTCTAATCTACTACTAGATGATCAAAAAGATCAACTAGTAGAAATGAGTGAGTCGTTGGAGATAGATGGAGAGATAATCAAAGTTAGTATTTCCAATTTAGAAGATAATAACAAAATACTTTTTGACGATAGTGAATCACTCAAAGTGTTTAAGGAGATATTTACAAATGCGGTGAGGCTAAATGGTATTGTTAATATGGTGGCTCCAGAGTTTATAATAGATGTTGTTTTTATCAATGAAAATGAGCAAAAATTTTATTTATGGATTGGCCAAACAGGTGAAAAGAGTAGGTTAATGAAAATAGATGACACGCATACAATATATACAGTTTCAGAAGACATGACAGGTAAACTAAATGACTTAATTGCGCACTGAAACAAGGGCTTGGAAAGCGAAATTATAGCAAATTTCCAGTTTCATCATCAATTCTAGTTATTATGAATGGACTTTATGTTATAATAAGAACATAGGTTCCCTAATGATGACGGAGGTGTTGATGTGACTAAACAGTCTAAAAAAAGGACGTTAGAGATTAGTGAAATCATCCAGTTATATCAAGATGGAGAAAGCACAACTGAAATTGCTGTGATGGCAAACATCTCATCACGATATGTACGATTAATTTTACAAGAAAATAATGTTGAGATGAGGCCAAGAGGTAGTTGGAAGCGAAAATATACGTTAAATGAAGACTATTTTAAAGTGTGGTCAAACAATATGGCGTATATACTGGGGTTTTTAATCGCAGATGGAACTGTTGCCAGGGAAGGACAGTTTGTTAGTATTGCTCAAAAGGAAGATTATATTTTAGAAAATATCAAAAAAGAAATAGGATCAAATCAACCACTATATCAAAATAAGCAAACGGGCGTTTATATTTTAAATATAAATAGCAAAATTGTTAAGCATGATTTGATCAACATCCATGGAGTGACACCAAATAAATCGAATACAATTAAATTTCCTCATGTTCCTGATCAATATCTTAGTCATTTTGTTAGAGGCTATTTTGATGGCGACGGCTACATTAATTATAAACAATATACCGTAACCTTTGTTGGTGGTTCAAAATCATTTATGGAAAGTTTGATTGAGATATTTGAAGTAAAGGGGTTTAATGCTCAACTTAAGCAGCAAGGTCAAAATTATCGGGTACATGTAAGAGGAAGAAAATCTATAAAATTGTTTTCTGAATGGATTTACGTTAAAAAAACGCCAGGGCTTTATTTGGAAAGAAAATATGCTATTTTTAAAAAAGAGAAATTATCATCAAGTAAACTTAAAGATGGAAAACATTCGAATACAAAAAAAGCAGTAGCGCTACGCAAACTAAATTTTTTAACTATTTATACGTTATGTAGTTCTATTGAATATGCAGCCGTATGTATCGACATTAAACCAACAACTGTTAGGGCATGGATTAAAAAAGATAAATTATTTCAAAGAAACTTTAACTTTCTTACTAAGAATCAAATCTAAATAATTTGATTCTTTTTATATTTCCTCGTTGTTAACATAATATAAATTATCGGAAGTTACATGTGAAAAGTAAACTTTGAAACATTTTATTACCATCATTAACTATTAACGAAGATGGAAACTTGACCCCCATAGGCCATCGGTTGCTTTGCAGGTTTGTATGAATCAATATGCATATCATTGTTACTTACAATGACACCATAAATTCATGGCCACTGTTTCTTCAATAATTGTGATCATATCTGGTCCGAGCGCAGTTGCCATTGCACCTGTTCTTGATTTATCGCCAACGCCACAGAAACCCGTTAGTATATAAGTCGTATCTCCCTCAGTTAGTACACCTGGATCAAATTGTGGCTCATCACCAGGTCGATTACCTAGACGATTTCCATCTTCATCTTGAACATAACCGTAAAACTTAAATTTTCCGGCTGGTGTATCAGAAACAGCAACTGATACGAGTGAAGCTTTATCTAATACATAATATAAATAATACCTACCATCTGGACCAGCCGTAATCTCTGGTGTATATAGACAAATACTTCCATCATAGATTTTGTTGCAATAGTAGATGATCCTGATACAGATGATTAAGAACAGAATATTCCTGTGCATAAACAAGACATTTTATATAGCTAGATCATCTTAAATCAACAATTTTTTACAACTTAAACAGTTGAGCTGTTTACTAAATAATCGACTTCTTTAAGACAAGTAGCTAGCCTTAATTTAAATAATATTGATAAACATAATCATCCATATAGTAGCCATTGCCTATATCAATTTTCTCTTCTTCAATTTTAATCATGCCAAAGGTCTCATATGCACGAATAGCAATGGAGTTGTATTTATTAACATTGAGTAGAATTGAAGAAAATTCTAGCTTCTTTGCTTCATTTTTAACGAATTCAAACATATCCTTAGCAATACCTAGACCACGACAACTTTTTTCTAAATAAAATTTACTTAGATAAAGATCATTTACTCTCGGATAAAAAGCAATGAACCCTACTTTATTTCCGTCATGATTACAAACAAAATAATAGCTGTATTTCCGTTCTAATTGTTCAACAATCGATTGAATTGACTGAAATTTTTCGATCATGTAATCATTTTGAGCTTCTCCCAAGATCGGATCGTAATGCTCTTTTACAATTTTAGATGCTAATTCAGACAATTCTTTAATTGATTTTGTATCGCTCTTCATTATTTCTATATATTTCATGAAAATTCTCCTTCATTATTGCTGTAGTACAAGCGGTTATTATTCCCACTCTAACAATTCAATTCGATTTCCAAATGGATCATGGAGAAAAATTCTGTTTGCACCTGGTAATAGGTGATCTAC
>CAZONN010000003.1:13581-16365 GCA_964581235.1 uncultured Amphibacillus sp. | reverse complement strand
GACTTATTTACCTTTACGCATCATATTGAATTTTTCTACTGGTTGATCAACTTTAACTTTCGTAATCATCATCGCATGTTTTGCTCGGTCAATCGGTTCGTTATTTTCATCCCAAATTTCAGTAATCGTTTGTTTGAAATGATAAAAGTTTGGACCGAAGAATTCAACTTCATCACCAATACCAAAGTTATTTCTCTGTTGGATCGTTGCCATTTGAGTCTCTTCATCATAATCTAAGACAAGTCCAGCAAAATCATATTTAGGAATTCGGTTTGGTCGACCAAACAGTTGATCTTTTTCAGTTGGTTCATCATAATAAAAACCACTTGTTAAAGAGCGTTGCGCAGCTTTCCAAATTTCATCGATCCACTCTTGCTGAATTTGATAATTTTCTGGATCTTCAAAGTAAGTATCAATAATTTTTCGATAAACGTTAACAACGGTCGCAACGTAATGAATGCTTTTCATACGTCCTTCAATTTTTAACGAATCGACTCCTGCTTCGATTAAATCTGGTAAGTGCTCTACCATGCTTAAGTCTTGTGAACTCATCGTGTATTGTTCATCAGATTCATCTGAGACTGCAACTGTTCCATCCGTTCCGTCCTCAAATAAATCATATTTCCAACGGCAAGATTGGGCACATCCTCCCCTATTCGCATCTCTTGCAGACATGTGGTTTGATAACACACAACGACCTGAATAAGAAATACACATCGCACCATGAATAAATGCTTCAATTTCAATATCCACTTTTTCTTTCATTTCACGAATTTCTTCAACGGAAACTTCTCTTGCCAAAACAACACGTGGCAGACCTTCATTTTTCCAAAATTCAGCCGTTTTCCAGTTGGCGACAGATGCTTGCGTACTAATATGAACTTCTAAATCAGGTGCAGCTTCTCGACTCGCTTGGATTAAAGCTGGATCAGCGACAATGACTCCTGAAATACCTATCTCATACAATTCTTTAAAAAATTCGTGTAATCCTTCTAAATTCTCATTGTGTGCGATGATGTTCGCAGCAACATAGACTTTAGCATTGTATTTATTAGCAAACGCAACCCCTTCACGCATTTCGTCATAAGAAAAGTTCCCCGCATTTGAGCGGAGTCCGAATTGTTGACCACCGATATATACCGCATCGGCACCGTAGTGAATTGCAAATTTTAGTTTTTCTAAATTACCTGCTGGTGCAAGCAATTCTGGTTTCGTTCTCGTTCTTGTTGTCATTTATGTTTACTCCTCTGATTAATCAATCTGTTCTTTAAAATAAAATCCTGTATTTAATTTACGATCATCTGGTTGAATATCGGCAACCATTTGTTTAAATGCTGTCTTTTTTGTTTCAAATGCAGCGGGATCAGCTAAATAAGTATCAATAGCTTCTCGATAAAGTGCAACAATTTTTTCATTATAATCAATCGTTTTCAAGATTCCCTCGATATAGAGCCCATCAATTTTTGCATCAAGAATTTGATCGAGATATTCGATCATTGACAAGTCTTCATTACTCATAATATGTGTCCCATTTTGATCTTCAAAAACTGGGTAATGAGTTTCTGGCTTTCTATTTTCTTTTAAATACCGATGCGGTTTTGGGTCGTAAACTTGTTTAATCTGATTGTAATAGTTACGAATAAGTTTACGTTTTGAGTGGAAAATATTTGTCATGCCATGAATTTGCATTTCAATCGGGAACTGAACATTTTCCTTAATTTTAATCACGGCATCAAGTGATAACTCATTTGATAATGTCGCACGACTCAATCCTCGCTTATGCCAAAAGTTTAATGTTTGATAGTTCGTTGATAATGTTTCAGGGTTCCACGTTAATGGTATTTTGCAGTCAATATCACAGATAATTTGAAAAATTGATTGATCTCCTGCTACGAAACCGTCAATGTTTAATTGTTCTAGCTCGTTTAAATAAGCAGGTAACTCTTCTAAATGTTCGTTATGATAGATGGCATTAACCATCACATATACTTTTTTACTTTGACTATGGAGCCATTCTGTTGCTTCTTGAATTTCAGTTAAACTAAAATCGCCTGGTTGTCGATTGGCAAATTGCTGATTTCCGATAAAAATAGCGTCAGCACCGGCATCAGCTAGTCGCTTAACTTCTTCAAGACTTCGAGCTGAAGTTTGTAAATCTGGTCTATATGAATTCATAATTAAATTCTCCTTTAAAAATAACTTACAGACACAATAAAATCAGAAAAAATTTTAGCTAATGTTTATTAATGATTAGCTAAAATCCCTTCGTCGTTTCTATAAATATCACCTACAATTATTATGAACGTATTGAGTTTAAAATCAGTGACATTTCTCACACTTAGACAAACTTTCTCTTATTTTTAAGATGATAAAGTCTAAATTCTCAGATTGTGCATCGAGAATTTAGACTTATAAAAGTGACTACCGCCAGAATTTTGTTGCATCGGCTTTATCTTCAATATTAAACTGAATAATTTCTTTGAGTAAATGATAATCAACTGGTTGTTCCCAACCGATTCGGAATAGCTGTTTGGTGTGTGTATATCCAGCCTGTGAAATCTGTTCAGCAAATTTACTAATTGTTACACCCTCAGGAGCTACTGCCAGATGGTGTTTTGCTAAACTAAATCCGATAATATACGTCCCATGATCAATGAACATCGGTTGATTCCATTTGATTTCTTTGTTTAGTTGTGGAAATGTCTCACTTATCCAACTCAATACTTCCTCTACACGTTCGCGCTGACTTGGATGATCAATTTTTATTAAAAACTCCTTAAATGC
>CAZONN010000003.1:0-13481 GCA_964581235.1 uncultured Amphibacillus sp. | reverse complement strand
TAATAAGATAATACGAATACTCATGGCAGTGAAAAACCGCTACCTATTTTAGGTAACGGTTTAATAAGTATTATTATTTCTCTTCAAAAAAGCGACGATTTAATGCAATATATTCGTGCTCTTCATCTGGTACTTCATCTTCCATAAAGATTGCTGTTACTGGGCACACCGCTTCACAAGCACCACAGTCAATACAAATATCAGGGTCAATAAAAAACATTTCTTCCCCTTCTTCGATACAATCCACTGGACAGACTTCTTCACAATCACCATGCTTTTCTCCAATACATGCTGACGTAATCACAAATGCCATGTTGTTTCCTCCCCCAAACGATTACCAAATATGTTCAAGCTGATGAAATTCTTGATCATGTTCGATAACAAATACATCTGGTTTTTTCAATAATCGCCATTGCTTAAAACCATAATTATTATCAAAATGTGTCAAAATAATCATCAGTAAATTTCCATGTGTAACTAAAGCAACTGTTTCACTATCACATTGCTTAATTTCTTCAATCAGCTCTAAAACACGGCTTAATGCCTCGTTTGACGATTCTCCTCCTGGTAAGGCATAGTCCATATCCTCAAAAGAAATATCAATCGCATCTAATCGATCGCCCACTGGTTCTGCACTTAAAACACGCTCTGTTAAACGGTGATCGACTTCAATCTCAATATCCTTTTTTCTAGCATATGGTCTGATCGTTTCGAGTGAACGCATATAAGGACTGGTAAAGATTCTATCGATTTGATAATTATTTTCCTCAAAATATTCAGCGAGTCGATGTGCTTGATTGACTCCATTGTTCGTTAATGGTGAGTCCCGATGCCGGCCTTCTGCTTGACAATTTCTAATCAAAATGAGCTTCTTCATTGGACCATCTCCTAAACAAGCATTATATTTACCGTGATAATATGAATGTTAAAAAATAGATTGGAAATTAAATTGTTTCAGTGAAATAGTCTTTCTTGAAACCGCCAATTCGGTTTGAATCATCGATAATAAAATAAAATTCATCGGTTTCATTTTTAACTTGGTAGCTTTTACCTGGTGTTAGCATATTATTGACGACAAATTTCTTTGCATCAGCATGCACACACTTGATTGTTTTAATTGTCTCTCTGTTTTCCCAATTTATATGAATCAACGTGTACAGCCCTCCTTATTATGTCTCTATACTCTCTATATTAGCACGTTTTGAGCAAAAAAATAACCTTTGTTAACAAAAAAGCGACAAATTTAATGAAAATCTACACAATTGTGACAATATACCCTTTACAAATGTTTAAATGTCAGTGAATTTAGTCTAATCAATCGAATAGTTTTTTATATCTCCCGTAACCTTCTTCGTCTAGTTTAGCTACAGGAATAAACTTTAGTGCTGCTGAATTAATACAGTAGCGCATGCCACCTTCTTCTACTGGTCCATCATCAAAAATATGTCCTAAGTGACTGTCGGCTGCTTTACTTCTCACTTCAATTCGTCTCATGCCGTGTGAAGTATCTAACAACTCATCTAATTCATTTCGATTAATTGGTTTGGTAAAGCTTGGCCAACCACAACCCGCATCGTATTTATCTAATGATGAAAACAATGGTTCCCCACTGATAATATCAACGTAAATACCCTCTTCTTCTAAATCATGATATTCATTTTGAAAAGGATGTTCAGTACCGTTTTCTTGTGTCACATGGTATTGGATCGGTGTTAATTTTTCTTTTAATTCTGCTTGTGTAAATTTAGGTTTCCAATGTTGATTAATGAAATCCGCTCGACCAGATCCCTTTTTATATAGTTGGTAATGAAAGCTATTCGTCTTGTAGTAATCTTGATGAGCTTCCTCGGCAGGGTAAAATACTTTTGCCGGTAAGATTTCAGTTACAATTGGTTTATTGAATTTTCCTGAGTTATCTAACGCTTGTTTAGATTGCTCAGCGATTTGTTTTTGTGTTTGGTTGTGATAAAAAATTGCTGTTTGATAGGATTGACCTCGATCATTAAATTGACCACCTGGATCTGTTGGGTCAATTTGTTGCCAAAATAACTTTACTAATGATTCATATGGAAAAAGCTCTGGATCATAAGTGATCTGGACCGCTTCATAATGTCCTGTTGTATTCTGAGATACCTCTTCATATGTTGGGTTTTCTTTATCTCCACCAGTGTAGCCAGATACGACTGAAATAATACCTGGTTGCTCGTCAAATGGCTCAACCATGCACCAAAAACAACCGCCAGCAAAAGTCGCTTGAGCTTGATTATTAATTGACATAAGAATTACCTCCCTTTATTTTTTAAAAAACTTAAATATTAAAACGTGCTGTTGAGCCTTGGGGTGTTGAATTAATTTCTAATTTGGCGTGAATTTCTTCTTTAAGTTGATTCACGTGTGAGATGATACCAAGGACTCGATTTGATTGTTGTAAACCTTTTAGTGTATTAACTGCCTGTTCTAGTGAAACATCATCTAATGTACCAAAGCCTTCGTCAATAAAGAGTGTATCTAATTGAACACCACCTGCATACGCCTGAACAACATCAGCCATTCCTAGAGCTAAGCATAATGATGTTTGAAAACCTTCCCCTCCAGATAATGTTTTAACTGAACGTTGCTTTCCAGTATGTTGATCAAAAACTTCTAAATCAAGACCACTTTTAGCCCCATGTTTAGCTAGTTGGTCACTAATCTTAAGTTCATAACGATGATCGGTTAATGTATTTAGTCTTAAATTAGCTTGATACAATATTTCCTCTAAAAATGCAGATAAAACATAACGCTCAAATGATAACTTTAAGTGATTATCTCCATTGGCCATATCTGCTAAGGCCGACATATCACGATAGTCTTGATCGAGCTCAGAGAAAGAAGCTCTTAAGTTAGCCACTTGTTCAAAAATTGTCGCATGTTTTGTGTGTTTTTCCTTCAATTGTTCTAAATAACGGATTTGATTTTCATAATCAGTTTGAATTTTATCTAATTCAGCTTGTAAATGAATTAAATCAGGTTTCTGTTTATTTGAGAGTTTATCTGTTAGTTTCTTTATCTGTGCTGAGACCTGATTCAGCAGATTATCGTATTGTTTAATCTGTTGATGCAATTGCTCACGCTCTTCTACAGTTCGCTTTGCTAGTAAATAGGCATTATGATCTGGGAAGCCAATCTTAGTTAACTCTTGCTCAAATGTTTGCTCTGCGATAGCAAGCTTCTCTTTAAGTTGATTAGTAAATTCTTGTTGCGCTTCATAGCGTGTCAATAATTTACTCACACTGTCATTTAATTGAGTAAACTCGGCTTCTTGTTTAGTAAAGCTTTTAAACCAGCTGTCTAACGCTTCTTGTTTAACGAGTTGCTGCTGTTGCCATTCGTCAAACGTTAAATTTGTTTTAGGGCAATTTTGCTTGTGACTACTCATTTCTCCAGCTTGACGTGAAAGATGTTGTTCGATTTGATTTAACGCACTCGTGCGCTGTTCTATAGTTTGTTCAAGTTGCTCTACTTTCGTTGTCATCGTTTCTCTATCTACTTGTAATTGCTTTGAATTTTCAATTTCTTGCTCGATTTGCTCAATCAACTGTTTTTGCTTGAAAACTTGTTCTTTTGATTGAATCAGAACGTTGTGAATCACTTCTTTTGATAATTGATGACTCTCTAAATTAAATAATTGAGCGAGTTCAATCATTGCTTGTTGCTTCAAGCTGTAAGCTGAGCGTTGTTCAATCCATTGATCTTGACTCTGCTTCACGTCTTGTTCCAATTTAGTAATTTCATTGACCAGGCCTTCTTTTTCTTGATCATTATGAGAACCCTCTATAGCTTTTGCAGGAGCAGGGTGCTCTAGTGAACCACAAACAGGACAAGATTCTCCTGTTATTAAGTGTGTCGCTAAATGACTGGCCAAGTGACGCTGCTGTTCGTTTTCAAATTCAGCTAGCTCATTTTTTTGTTCAGTTAATTGTTGCTCAAGTTTTTGATGAGACGAATCAATTTCATTTGTTAGTTTTTCTAACCTCTTCAGTTCTACAAAACCTTGCTCTAGTTTTTCTGCTTTTGACAATTGCTCTTTTAATAAAGTATATTCGTGATTTAATTTTAGTGATTCTTCTCTTTGTTCAAGTCGTCTATCTAACTGCTCATTTACTTCTTTAATTTTATCTCTTAATTCCTTAACTTTATCCTTATTTGCCTTTAGTTGATTAGCTAAATCTTGATACGTTTGTTGATCTGCTTTGATTTTTTGCTCAACTTCAATCAACTTAGCCCATGACTGTGTTTTTAGAGCTTCTTCCTTCATCACTTCAAGTTCTTTAACCTTCTCAGCATGGTCGCCTTTTAAACGGTTAAAAGATTGTTCCCTTACGCGTAGTCTTTCTTGTTCATGCTTTAGCTCTTGCTCGAGTTTGGCTAGTTTACCTACTTCTATTTCTGCCTCATTTGCCCGCGAGACGAGTTGTTCTTCATATAATTCAATTTTCGCTGCTTGTTCAGCTACTTTAAATGTTTGGCGAAGTTGGTTAATCTCATCTGCTTGAAGCTCTAACTTTTCCTTAGTTTCATTTTCATTTACCAGTTGATCAAACTCATTTGCTAGTTGTGTCTGTTCTCGAAGATGAGTTTGTGCCTTTGTATAGATAGCGCGTTTTTTCTGATAGTCCTTGTCTGCTTCTTGATTCGTTACTTCAAATTGGTTCATTAGCAATTCCAAATGACTGATCGACTCTTCAATTGTCCAGGTTTCCCTGATCTCTTCAGCTTGATCCCACTCAACATAACTGAGCTGGTCAATCACCGAGTCTTGGATTTTCTGTAACTGGCTCTTCATCTCTTTTGCTTGAACTTGTAAATTGTTTGTAATCGATTGATAAATATGCGTCCGAAATATTTTTTGTAAAATTTTCTCTCGATCATAACTATTTTCACTGATTAACTTTCGGAATTCACCTTGTGGGATCATAATCATTTTTAAAAACTGGTCATAATCGAGACCAATTAGCTGTTCGATTGTTTCATTCACATCTTTAATCCGACTAGACATGAGTATTTCCTCATCATTCGTCACTTGGTATAATGTCGCGGTTGCTGGTACATCGACAAGACCTTCTCCACGTGATTTCGGACGTGATTGCTTTGGTTTTCGTTTAATCAAATAGGTTGTTTGTTTAAGCTCAAACAGTAATTCGACTTCTGTCTCTTCATCAGTTGCGGCAAAATCACTTCTCAAACTGTCGTGATCGCGATCACTGCCACTCGCCTTACCATATAAACCATAGCAAATGGCATCAAAAATTGTCGTCTTACCTGCACCAGTTGGTCCAGTAATTAAGAAAATTGATTCATCTCCTAGACGGGTAAAATCAATCAATTGCTTTTCTTTAAAGGGACCAAAAGCTGTTAATGTTAGATTAATAATTTTCATGCTTATAGCCCCCTTTCCTTTTGATTAATATCGTCAATTACAGTTTGAAGCATTTGTTTCCGTTTATCGGATAACTGCTCATCAGTCATTTCGAGATAAAAATCTTCGAACAGTTCGAGTTCAGTGCGCTTCTGGTTTTGTTGAACCCGTCCTAATTCACTTAACCCACGATCCGATTGTTTGATTACTTTTTCAAGCCGCAAAATATTAGGGAACTTTTTGCGTAACTGTGTAATCGGATCAAGAATTTGTCCGTCATCTAACAATCTAATATGTAAGTAATCTTCTGATGTCGGATAAAGATCCGCTATTAACAATTGATCAAAATAATCCTCTAACACACGTAGGTCACGTTTTGGTTTTAACGGAATGCGTTCAAACTTTATTTGTCCGAGTTCGTCAAGATCGATGACTGTCATTGATTTCTTCTGACTCGCTTCAGAAAAAGAATATTTTAATAATGACCCACTATATTGAACCTGATCTGAACCAATCTTTTGTGGTTGATGTAGATGCCCAAGTGCAACATAATTGAAATCTTTAAATAAATTAACTTCAACATAAGGACTACCACCAATCATCGATAAACGATCCTCAGATTCTGATTCCATTCCTCCAGCTAAAAATGCATGTGCAATACAAATGTTGCGATCGTTTAAATCGATCTTTTCATTAATTGAATCAATCACAACAGCCATTGCAGCTTGATGGGTTGTTATTTTTTGATTAGGATAATACATTTGAACATCTGCGGGTTCAAAATAAGGAATCAGATAAAAATGAACAGGCCCGATCTCGTCTGAGAATGTTATCGGTTTAATAGGTAAACTAAATTTTGATTGAATATATAAATGATGATTACGAAAGAGTTGACTACCGAAATGAAGACGATCTGGACTATCGTGATTCCCTGAAATCATCAACATCGGAATCTGATAATCCGACGTTAAACGTGTCAGTGTTTGATCCAATAAGTCAACTGCTTCTTTTGGCGGGATGGCACGATCATAAATATCACCAGCATTGATAATCAGGTCTGGCGAATAATCGTCAATGATTTGAAAAAATTGTTCTAATACTGTTGCTTGTTCATCAGTCATATGAATACCGTTGACAATTTTCCCTAAGTGCCAATCAGCAGTGTGTAAAATACGCATCAACATTCATTCCTTCCTCTATATAAAAATTTTATATAAATAATGGCTTCAGCATCTTAATCTAACCATCTCCTGCTGAAGCCACGTTATGTCTAATGTTTTGTTTCTAAATAGTCCTCCCAAAGTTGATCAAACAAACTGATCGCTTCGTTAAAAGGACTACTCCACTCTAAATACCGACTAATCTCATCGTAAGATTCACTTTGTTTCGGAAAACCGTGATCATCATACATCCAATCTGCCAATTTTCGTTCAATAAGATTTTTGTTTGCACCTCGGTAACGCATCATATATTTATAAAAAGATGACATAGTTTACCTCCCACTCTAGTTGCGATCATATTGAAGAAAGTAATAATCATATGGGTTTTCTTCATTTTTGATTCCTTTTTCTTTAGATGTGAGCTGCCAATCAGATAAATCAAACTCTGGTAAGTAAGTATCTCCCTCAAATTCCTCATCGATATATGTGATATAAAGTCTGTCGGCATATTTTAAAAACTGTTGATAGATTTCAGCTCCACCAATCACAATCACTTCTTGATCAGCAAATTGTTTAACATACTCAAGAACATCTTCAATTTGATGAAAAATAACACATCCATCCGCATTGAAAGTTTGATTTCGTGTTAAGACAACATGGTGTCGATTGGGTAAAGGTTTACCAAATGACTCAAATGTTTTTCGTCCCATAATGATTGTTTTACCTGTTGTCATTGCTTTAAAAAAGCCTAAGTCATTGGGAATATTCCAAGGAATCCAATTATCTTTCCCGATTAAATAATTTCGATCGTTGGCAAAAATCATTGACAGCATATGCTCGCCTCCTAAACAGCAATCGGTGCTTTAATTGCTGGGTGTGATTGATAATTTTTCAACGTAATATCTTCAAGTTCAACATCAAAAACAGATGATAACTCAGGATTAATTTCTATTTCAGGTAATGCCATACTGTCTCTTGATAATTGTTCTTTAATCTGATCAACATGATTAGAATAAATATGAGCATCACCTAACGTATGAACAAACTCTCCTACCTCTAATCCACATTCGTGCGCAATCAGATGTGTCAATAGCGCGTAACTAGCGATATTGAACGGGATACCTAAAAATATATCCGCACTTCTCTGATAAAGTTGGCACGATAACTTCCCATCAGCCACGTAAAATTGAAATAACGCGTGACAAGGGGGTAAAGCCATATTTTTAGGCACATCCTCTGGGTTCCAAGCACTAACGATATGGCGGCGCGAATCAGGATTTGTTTTTATCTGTTCAACAACATCTTTCAATTGATCAATTGTTGCGTCTGTTGACGTTTGCCATTCACGCCATTGTTTTCCGTATACTGGACCTAGTTCTCCATATTTTTCAGCAAATGCGTCGTCATTCATAATTCGCTCTTTAAAGCTTTTCATTTCAGCTTGATAAAGTTGATTAAATGCATCATCTGATAAACTGCGGTTACCAAAGTCGGTCATGTCTGGACCGGTATATTCATCACTTCCAATCCAACGCTTAAAAGCCCATTCATTCCAAATATTATTGTTGTTTTTTAATAAGTATTGAATATTCGTATCTCCACGAATGAACCAAATTAATTCAGTTGCAATTAAGTTAAAATTAACTTTCTTCGTTGTAAGGAGCGGAAAGCCCTCTTGTAAATCAAAGCGCATTTGTGCACCAAAGATGGAATGTGTTCCAGTTCCCGTTCGATCTGATTTAGTTGTTCCGTGGTCAAGAACAGCTTGACATAAATCTAAGTATGCTTGTTCATTTTTTGACATGTGTATTCCTCCCCAAAATCATCTAACCTAGTTTCATATTACAGAAGTTTAACATTACGTTCAAGAATCATTTATTACTAAGCGTATGAATACACTTAAATGAATACCTAATTTTAATCAAGGCGATAAAAATACTGACATTGAGGCTCTTCAACGGGCACTTTACTATTTAGGATATTATGATGACAAATTTGATGGCATTTTTGGGCCAATTACAGAAACAGCTTTATTAAATGCTCAACGTGCTTATGGTCTTGAAGAAACACCAGCTATTACGGTTGAATTGGTCGAAACAATCCATCAATCGATTGAGACAAAGCCAACGAAATCCCCAATTTTACTCGAAACGCCTACCAACGAACAAACCGAATCTGTACAGAATAGTGATGGACACACTCAAATTGAACGTGTGATTCAATCTGCTAAACAACAAACTGGCGTCCGCTATCAATAGGGCGGCACTTCTCCTGATGGTTTTGATTGTAGTGGATTTATCCAATATACTTTTCAAGAGCAAGGGATTTCAATTCCTCGTACCGTTTCAGAGAGATGGAATCAATCAGTAGACGTCGATCAGCCTTCTGTTGGTGACTTAGTCTTTTTTGAAACATATAAAAAAGGACCGTCGCACGTAGGTATTTATCTTGGTAATGATCAATTTATTCATGCCGGTGAATCAAGTGGTGTGACAACATCATCACTTAGCCAAGATTATTGGCAAACAAAATATCTCGGAAGCCACCGAATATCTTTAGATTAAACAGATCTTATCAGTTCATTCAAATGACTAAATTACCCTTGTTAGTGAAAAAGTAACTAAACATACTTGACGTAATTTAGTGTATAAGCTAACATTATAAATAGCAAAGAAGATGCCCGGGATCTATTTTAAGCCTTATTTGAAGTGGTAGAGGAAATGATCCTACCCTTCAGTAAGGCTTTTTTTAGGTCATCTTGTTTGTAGTACAGATCTCAAGTGAAACTTTGAGAAAAATTAGGAGGATTATTTACATGAAAAATGGAATTGTAAAATGGTTCAACGCAGAAAAAGGTTATGGCTTTATTCAACAAGAAGAAGGCGATGATGTATTCGTACATTACTCTGCTATTCAAGATGAAGGCTTTAAAACTCTTGAAGAAGGCCAGGAAGTATCCTTTGAAATCGTCGAAGGAGATCGTGGACCACAAGCAGAAAACGTTGAAAAAAAGTAATATTGTATCACGGTGGCTTAATGTCACCGTTTTATTATGTCAAAAATAAACAAAAGGTTGTGTTTTTATGTTAGAAATCTACACTGATGGTGCCTCTAAAGGTAATCCAGGACCAAGTGGTGTTGGTTTTGTCATCAAACAAGGCAAAATGCGCATTGAAGCTAACAAGTATATCGGAGTCAGTTCGAACCATGAAGCGGAATTTCAGGCATTACTCTATCTACTCGACTATTGTATCGAAAATTATCCTGATCAAATTTTATCGATTCGAACAGATTCAATGCTTGTTGTTGATTTAATCGACAAGGGATCCTATAAAAAAGAACCCTTTGCAAGTCTTGTTAGTCAGGCTATCGACAAAATGGGTCATTTTCAACATTGCTTTATTAAATGGATACCTGAAGCTCAAAATAAACAAGCTGATAAGCTAGCAAAACAAGCGATTCATTCAGAAAAAGAATCGATTAAAAAATTCCCTTCTGTTTGAGAACTTGAAGTGCTTCATTTCTGCTACTAACATCATGTTCATTTAGCAATTCAAGCAAGCTAATATAAAATGAACCATTGAAATCAAATTTAAATTTCAATGTGTTTTCAAGTGCAACACATGCGAGCCATTCATTTGAATTAGTGAATTTTTTAGCAAAATAAATAAACCGAACTTGTTCATCTGTCAGTTTGAATCCTTTATCCCATAAGTTTTCTAAATAATCTGCTAGAGATTGATAGTATTTCACAATCGATCCCCTACTCTCAAACACATTTAAACTATAAATATAACCTAATTATAATACACTTAGCTAAAAATGCAAAGAAAACACAAACAAGAGTTCGGTCCCTTCGTATAAAAAACCGCTTCATCTAAATCGTGATTCATTTCAGGATTTAGACAAAGCCAGTTTATTACTTAGAGTTGATAAATTTCAGTATATTTATCTGTTAGGTATTGAATTAAGTGAGCAGGATTTAATCCTTCCCCCGTTACTTCTTCAATCAATTCAAGAGGTTGTTTCATTTTACCATGTCGATGAATTTTTTCCGTTAACCATGCTTTAATCGGCTCAAAATCACCAAATCGAATCATTTGATCAAAATTAATATCAGCCTTAATCGCATCATAGATTTGAGCCGCATACATATAACCTAATGCATATGTTGGGAAATAGCCAATATCACCTGCTGCCCAATGAATATCCTGCAAGAGCCCCTCAAGATCATTGTCAGGACGAATCCCTAGGTATGCCTCCATCTTCGCATTCCATGCTTCTGGTAAATCCTTCACTTGCAAATCACCATCGATTAATTCTTTTTCAAGCTCGTAGCGGATAATGATATGTAACGAATATGTTAATTCGTCTGCTTCAATCCGAATCATACTCGGTTTCACTTCATTAATTGCACGGTAAAAGGACTCAAACTCAAGTGACTGAAAATTCTCAGGTGCATACTGCTTAAATAAATTAAAATGACTTTCCCAAAATGCATGACTTCTTCCGACGAAGTTTTCCCAAAATAACGACTGTGATTCATGAATACCCATTGAAGCACCTGATGCTAGCACAGTTTGATAGAGATCAGGATCAATATTTTGTTCATATAGAGCATGTCCACCCTCATGAATCGTACCAAAAACTGCTGTTCTAAAATCATACTCATCATAACGCGTCGTTACTCTGACATCCTTTGGGTTAATCCCAATTGCAAACGGGTGAATCGTTTCATCCAATCGACCTGCTTCAAAGTCATAACCCATTTTATCAAGCACAGCTAAAGAGAATTCCTTTTGCGCTTGCTTTGGAAACTCTTTTAATAATAAGCTCGAATCAACTTCAACACTTGATTCACTAATCTTTTTAACAAGATCAATTAAAACTGGCTTTAATTGACCAAAAACGCGATCTAAAATTTCTGTTGTTAAACCAGGTTCATAATCGTTTAATAAACCGTTGTATTTATTGTCGGTATAGCCTTGATATTCGGCAAATTTTTTATTGAACTCAACTAATTTTTCTAAATATGGAGCTAGGATTGAAAAATCACGCTTTTCTCGTGCTTCTTGCCAAGCTGTTTCAGATTTTGAACTGAGTCGAATAAATTCAACAAATTCATCTGTTGGAATATTTTGTTGTTTATTATAAATTCTTTCACATTCTTCAACTGATTTTTGAATAACGGGTGATGTTTCTATTGCTTTCAATTCAGTTATATATTGCTTCATTTGATCAGATCGTTTCAGTTGAGTGACTTTTTCTGATAATAAACTCATTGTATCAGATCGTTGCTCCATGCCCTTTGGTGGAATATGTGTTCTTAAATCCCACTGGATTAATCCAATCGCTTCTGAATAGGCAGATATTTGTTTCATTAAATCAATAAAATTTTGTTCAGTGTTCGTCATGTTAGTCATCCTTTTTAATAAATTTACCAAAGTACTGATAATAATCTACTTTAATATACCCATTAAATAATTTTCGCTTTTTAGTTGCTTTTTTGCCGTATAATTTTTCGAAATTCTCATTAGACGTGAGTACATAGTTACTCCAGCTTGTATTCTGCTTCATCGTTTGACCAAGCATTTGATAAATTTGCTCAACCTCATCCAATTCATTCAAACGTTCGCCGTAAGGAGGGTTACTAATTAAATAACCATTATTTTGTTTCGGATAAAAGTCTTGAGAAGCCATCTGTTTCCAGTTAATTAAGTCAGCAAGTCCCGCTTCAATTGCATTTTGTTTGGCAATCGCAATCATTTTTGGATCAATATCTGTGCCTGTAATATCAAGTTTTTGATCATAATTTGCTAGTTGTTCAGCTTCTTCAATTGCTTCATCCCAAAGATTTTGTTCAATAAAACCCCATTCTTCACTCGCGAAATCACGATTAAAGCCAGGTGCAATATTTTGCCCAATTAAAGCTGCCTCAATCAAAATTGTTCCTGAACCACAAAACAAGTCAACTAAAGGAAATTCTGGACGCCAGTTTGTTAACTGAACAAGTGATGCTGCTAAGGTTTCTTTAAGTGGTGCTTCACCTTGTCCAACACGATAACCTCGTTTATGCAGACCATGTCCTGATGAATCTAGCGTTAGCGTTACTTTATCTTTAAGTATTGCAACTTCAATTCGGTACATCGCCCCAGTTTCAGGCATATTTCCTGCAACTCCATGTTTAAGTTTTAGCTTATCAACAACAGCTTTCTTAACAATGCTTTGACAATCTGACACACTATATAAAGTTGATTTAACTGATTTACCTATGACAGGAAATGAACCATCTTCAGGAATGTAATCATGCCAATCCAACGCTTTTGTGCCTTCAAACAATTGGTCAAATGTTTTCGCCTCAAATTCACCGATAATGACTTTTACACGGTCAGCAGATCTTAACCAAAGATTACAACGTGGTATGGCAGATACATCAGCCTCAAACATAACTTTACCATTTTCGACTGTTATATCTTTATATCCTAATGCCCGAACTTCGTTGGCAACAATAGCTTCTAGTCCCATTGCGGCAGTGGCTAATAATTTTACTTTTCTTTTCATGATTTAACATCTCTTTTCAAAAGTTTTAATAAAAAACCTTCCATCTGACTAGAATTGTCATTGGAAGGTTAAATTAAACATCGTAAGACCAATGAATGTTTTGTAAGCCATGTTCTGTGCTAACGTACTATTACGGTGGTCAGCCTCGTACAGTTAGTCGTAATCATCTATCTACAAATCATTCTCACGTGATTTGTCCTTGTTTCAGTTCATTTCTCTACTCCAAGATGCCCCTACCATTGTTTGGGTTGCTCACTCATGGGGTTTACCCGTTCCACCTAAATCGTTTCCAATTTAGCTACGTCACTGTGGCACTTTTATGGAATCATAGCATATCTAAGATAGACTTAGCTAAAATTCCT
>CAZONN010000002.1:0-29963 GCA_964581235.1 uncultured Amphibacillus sp. | reverse complement strand
GATCGAATGCCATGAAGTATAATAAATAACATTGGAGCAAGTATTATATGAGTGTCTCTTAATACTTCAATATACTGTTCGATTTGTTCCAATTCTTTTTGGCCCCCTCTCGCTTTAGGTTAACCTTATGAAAATAGTTAAACAATTATGCTCAGTTAGAAATTATTATAACATAAATTACACCTAAAGTTTGAGCCAAAACTAATAGTGGCAAACCGACTCTAAATGATAAGTGCTTTGTTTTATGACGAAACAAAAACATGCCAATCAATGTACCTAATGAACCACCGATTACACTAGTTGACCAAATTGTTGCCTCTGAAATCCGCCATTTTCTTTGTCTGGCGCGATTTTTATCTATTTTCATCATTAATAAACCAATGATATTTATTAAAATTGCGTATATGATCCACTTTTCCATTCAGATCCCCATTTTTCTGTGACTTATTTTTGATAAAACAAAAGAGTTGTCTCTTGGATAAGAAAACAACTCTTGAATTTATTAGTTATTTAATGCTGCTTTAGCTTGTTCAGCTATTTGCGCAAAAGCATCTGCATCTGAAATAGCAAGTTCAGCAAGCATCTTACGGTTTACTTCAATACCAGCTAATTTCAAACCGTGCATTAGACGGCTATATGAAATATCATTTAGTCGTGCCGCAGCATTAATACGTGCGATCCATAATTGACGGAAATCACGTTTTCTTTGCTTACGATCACGGTATGCGTATTGACCTGATTTAATAACTTGTTGTTTCGCTACTTTAAATAATTTATGTTTTGAACCATAATAACCTTTAGCTAATTTTAATGTGCGCTTGCGACGCTTGCGTGTAACTGTTCCACCTTTAACACGTGCCATAATAATTCCCTCCTAGATATAACCTAACACCAACATTAACTATTATCTTGGTATCATTTGGTCGATGCGTTTTTGATCGCCTTTTGAAACGAGCGCACCTTGACGTAGTTTTCTTTTTTGTTTTTGTGATTTGTTTGCAAATAAGTGACTTGTATAACCTTGAGCACGTTTTAGCTTACCTGAAGCTGTTCTCTTGAAACGTTTTTGTGTGCCCTTATGTGTTTTCATTTTTGGCATAGTTGTTCCTCCTTAAAAACATCTAAAATAAACCTTACTTTTCAGCAGTTGGTCCAAGCAATAAGAACATGCTGCGACCTTCCATTTTTGGGTGCTGTTCAATTGTTGAAATGTCTTTACATTCTTCAGCCATTCTAACAAGTACATCGCGCCCTAACTCTTTATGCGTGATTGCACGACCACGGAAACGGATTGATACTTTAACCTTATCCCCTTTTTCCAAGAACTTGCGTGCATTACGAAGTTTCGTATTAAAATCATGATCTTCAATACCTGGACTTAATCGAACTTCTTTTAGATTAATGACCTTTTGTTTCTTACGAGCTTCTTTGTCTTTCTTCTGTTGTTCAAAACGAGCTTTTCCGTAGTCCATAATACGACATACGGGTGGTTTTGCATTTGCTGCAACAAGTACTAAGTCTAAATTACGAGTCGCTGCAATTTCCAAAGCCTCTTGACGAGATTTAACACCTAGTTGATCCCCATTTGAATCAATTAAACGAACTTCACGTGCGCGAATCCCCTCATTAACATTCATTTCTTTGCTAATAGCCATCCACCTCCGAAATATTTTAACGCGTGTGATGATTGACAATTATTTAAAGTGAAATCATCCGACCGTTTTTAAAGATCTTCTGATAAAATTTGTGTATCATGCTTTAAATACACATCATGTTGGTAAACACTTACCCCTCTTACTTGAATAAATTCAAATAAAAAAAGTGTCGGCACTCATGCACCCACACTTATCCTGTTTTAATCAGAATAATTATTGTTAAATGACCTGGCAACATCATGTGTCGAACAGGCGAGAAGCGGGTGCCTCTACTTGTCAATTGATCATATTTAATTTCACACTTAATTATAATACCACTTCATCTATCTCTTGTCAACTCATTATTAAGCAATAAATAAATAAATAAATAAATAAATAGATTGCTGATAGAATTGTTGTCACAAAGATTAATTTTCGATATGTTTCTTCTTTAATATGGCGAATAACAAGGATCCCAGCCCGAGTTCCGATAAAATTGGTCCGGCTGCATTTCCAAAAGTTATTTACGCAATTATTTGTCATTAACTATACTATAACAAGCACATTAATAAATGGAAGGATAATTTTCAAAAATAAAAAAGAACTGCCCTAAATTAACGGACAGTCCCTCATTGATACTATTCTTTTCTCGACTTCGCTTCAATTTCACCTACTACCATTGCTTTAAAATCTTCCAAGCTTAGTGTTTCAGATTTTTTCTTGCCATAGCGTCTTACGTTAACCGCACCAGCTTCAACTTCGTTATCACCAACGACTAAAGCGAATGGTAATTTTTCAGTTTGCGCTTCGCGAATCTTGTAACCCATTTTTTCATCACGTAAGTCAACTTCAACACGCATTCCTGCCATACGTAACTCATCTTCAATTTTCTTCGCATAATCAGCATGTGCATCATTAGAGACAGGAATAATGCGTGCTTGAACAGGTGCTAACCATGTTGGGAAAGCGCCTTTATACTCTTCAATTAAGAAAGCAACAAAACGTTCCATTGTGCCAACAATTCCTCGGTGGATCACAACTGGACGGTGTTCTTGACCATCCTCACCAACATAAGAAAGGTCAAAGCGTTCAGCAGCTTGATAGTCAAGTTGAACAGTTGACAGTGTTTCATCTTTGCCTAGAGCAGTCTTGACTTGAACATCAAGTTTTGGACCGTAGAATGCCGCTTCACCGACCGCTTCAACATACTCAAGATTCATGTCTTCCATTGTTTCTTTTAGCGTTGCCTCTGCCATTTCCCACATTGCGTCATTATCGATGTATTTTTCTTTATCCTCAGGATCACGGTATGACAAGCGGAAATAGAAATCCTCAATCCCAAAGTCACGATAGACATTTTGAACAAGTTCAACTACACGAATGAATTCATCTTTTAACTGATCAGGACGCGCAAAAATATGGGCATCGTTAAGTGTCATCGCACGTACACGTTGCAATCCAGCGAGTGCGCCTGACATTTCATGGCGGTGCATTGTACCCAGTTCAGCAATTCTCACAGGTAAATGACGGTAGCTATACAATTGGTTCTTATAAACCATCATATGGTGTGGACAGTTCATCGGACGAAGCACTAAATCTTCGTTATCCATTTCTAGTGTCGGGAACATATCATCCTTATAGTGATCCCAATGCCCACTTGTTTTATACAATTCAACACTACCTAAAACAGGTGTATACACATGGTCATAGCCTAATCTTTCCTCAATATCAACGATGTAGCGCTCAATAATGCGACGAATTGTGGCACCTTTCGGTAACCAAATCGGTAATCCTTGACCAACTTTTTGTGACACTGTAAATAGATCGAGCTCTTTACCTAATTTACGGTGATCGCGTTCTTTTGCCTCTTCACGTAAGCGTAAATATTCATCTAAATCAGCTTGTTTGTTAAAAGCTGTTCCGTAAATTCGTTGAAGCATTTTATTGTTACTATCTCCACGCCAGTAGGCACCAGAAATATTTAATAATTTAAATACCTGAATTTTACTTGTTGTTGGTAAGTGAACCCCACGACAAAGGTCAAAAAATTCACCTTGTTCGTAAATTGTGACTGTTTCATCTTCTGGAATCGCTTCAAGTAACTCAAGCTTCAAATCATCACCAATATCACGGTAGATTTTTTCCGCTTCCGCTCGACTGACTTCCACACGTCTAATTTCAAGATTCTCACCAACAATTCGTTGCATCTCTTTTTCAATTTTCGGTAAGTCTTCAGGTGTTAGAGAATGCTCCATATCGATATCATAATAAAAGCCATCTTCAATTGTTGGCCCAATCCCTAACTTTACCTCAAACCCAAAGATTCGCTTAATCGCTTGCGCCAACACGTGTGCTGTTGTATGACGCATAATCTCTAAGCCTTCTGGTTGTTTGTTTGTGATAATGGCAATTTCCCCATCACCTGGTAAAGGCGTTCTCAAATCAAAAGCTACCTGATCTAATGTAACCGCAACTGCTTGCTTTCTTAAACCTGGTGAAATAGATTGTGCAATATCTTCTCCCGTTGTTCCCTGCGGAAATGCTTTCTTCGCCCCATCAGGGAATGTAATCATAATCTGTTTTTCCATCTTGTATACGCTCCTTTTTTTGTGAAAATTAACCCAATAAAAAAATGCCTATCTCTTTGCACTATTCGCAAAGGGACAAGCATTAGCTCGTGGTTCCACCCTCGTTCCCAAATTATCTAAATCTAGACCATTTGGCTCCTGGGCTCTGTAACGTAGAGTGACGCCATTTTCTACTACAAGTTCAAAAATGGGGTTCCAAGGTGGTAATAAATAGTTGAACGAACAGGAAGATTTCAGCTAAACTTCCCTCTCTTTTGAACATCAGACTAATCATTGTGTCCTTATCATAACTTTTTTCGATATCAAATTATGCTTAGTATTATATAGCTTTAATCAGGAAATTGCAAGTAGCATTTCACTCATTTATTTTCAAACGGAAAAATATTATTACGAATAATGACGACACGTTCTTCAAAAATATAATGATTGTAAAAAAACTTGATAGTGCTCTTCTTGCTTTTTCTCATCAATCGCACGAGCTGTCACTTCTTCAAGCAGCCAACCTGCTTGCTCAAAAAAGACATGCTTTTGTTCATCATAATAAAAATATTGATTGATTAGAATTTCGATTAATTTCGGTTTCAGATCAACAGCATAAAACATTTGAGTTAACAGTTGACTTATTTTCTCAGCTTCTTGATCGAGAATCTCGATTTGATGATCATTTAGCATTCGCCATATCATCTGTTCTTCTCTCAGCTTGTCTTTAAACATAGTCAGGTCAAGCTCATGATTAAATATCACTGGATAAAAAAATAGATGGTCTAACCCAAAAATGAGCCCATCTATTTAACAAATAAATTGAAATCATCTATGACTTTGACCGTTTATTTCAACAGGTTCACTGAGCTGTTGAATCCTTTCAATAATACGTCCAGCCTTTAATTGCTCAACATCGCCTCTTGTCGTTGTTGATAAGTGTCTTTCCAGTTGATTGAGTGAATAATTCGAGCTAAAGAAGGTCGGTAAACCCTCCATCATTCGGTACTGTAAAATTGAACCAAGTACTTCATCCCTAAACCAAGCCGAAATTGACTCCGCACCAATATCATCAAGCATCAAGACAGGAATCTTTTTAAATTGATCAATTTTTTCACCAATTGAATCATCTTTGATCGACGACTTAATTTCACGGACAAATTCAGGCATAAAAATTAACATTGAAGAGATTTTACGATCGGCCAATTCATTAGCAATCGCACCTAGAAAATAAGTTTTTCCAACACCAAACGGTCCATGAAAATAAAGCCCCTTCTTCGGTAGTTTTTCACCGATTTCACTAAGGAAGTTAGAAATCGCAACAATTGCGCGGTGTCTTGCCGGATCATCACCATAAATATCCGCGATTGATGCGTGCAAAATCTCTTTAGGCATATATAAACTTTTAATCAGAGACGTGCGCTTCTGCTGCTCTTCTTTTAAAATTGTATACTTACATTTTTCATAACTGAGATGAATGTTGGTACCATCGACTTCAATTTTTGGTTTATAACCAGGCAAAATGTTATTTGCACATCCACCACTTTGACAATTTGCACAATCCTTATTCTGTGATTGATATTCATACAATTTAATCAGTTGTCGATCAATCGCCTGACTGTCTAATTGAGGGTGATCGCGTAAAACTTGCTGAATATCAGGATCCTTCATAATATCGTCTCGCATTTGCTGGTAAACATCTTGGAACGATGTTTTGTCTCTCATCCATTTTTTCAATGATGCTTGAATTGATTCCATGGTTCATTCACCTCTACTCAGTTTTTTTAGCATTCTTAAATGATTGTAAAATTTGATCGATATTTGGATCGACTTCAGTTGACTGGACAGGTTCTTTCTTCTTCCGATTCTTAAACCAATCCGGAACAATGTCCTGACTTTTTCTCGATCGATTATAATTTGTCTGTTTTTTCTGATCCCATTGCTGATATTTATTATTTTCCGATCTAGCTAACGTCATCGCTTGTCTGACCGTTTTAACGTTTTTCCGCGACCAATGACTCGCAATTTTCTCTAAATAAGATCGAGTCAATTTCATATCTGTTTTAAGCATAACATAATGAATCAACACATTCATTACCCCAGGTTCAAGCCCTTGTGAATCCATCACATTAGCGATCATTTTTAAATCTTGTTGCGATGCTTGACGACCACTCGATAAATCCTCCAACAATTCTTTCGGACTAATCGTCTCCATCCGATCAACAAATTGTTCTCTTATCGACTTATTTGTCTGTTCACTTGGCTTTAATTTTTCCCGATGATTGACAACCTTCACTTGCTGTTCCGGTAATATTTCCACTAAATCCAAACAAGCTACTTTAAACTCTTCCCGATTTAATTCATGATCACTCGTAATTGCCCACTGAATCGCCTTGTCCAACTGCGTCGTCGTCAATTGATACAGACCAGCCATCTGCTGAATTAAAATCATGTTATCATCAGAAAAAATCTTCTTCGTCGGTAACATCCGATCAGCAAGATTTTTTTCAAGCCACTTCCAATCGATATCCACACCTTGGACCATCGGCACCGCTTCTGGATCTTTACTCTGATTAGCCCCCAGATTCAAAGACTGCGTTGCCCCATTATACTTAAATACATCAGTAAAACGAGCCGTCACATTTTCACCCAACTGACTCTGATCCGATATCTCAAATACTGAACTGACCGACTCCTTAATTGACTGATACTTCTGCCTGCCAATTTGATGTAATAACAATTGATTTAAAAGATCATTTTTTAAAAATTGTTTAACCAATAGTGGCGGATTTAATTGATAGTGATAAACCGAACCACTTTCCAAGTCATGTTTATATGTATGAATCAGTCCAATCGCCTCGCAACTTAAGCGCGCTTGATAGATTGTATTCAATGGTAGATTAAAAATTTGCATTAAGTGATGATGACTATGCTTTTGACTCGGCTGAAAATGATGATGTAGTGTTAAATAAAATGCCGTCGCATCCACGCCAATAATTGGTTGGTAGAGTTGATAGAGAGCTTGATAATGATTTTCAGAAAAAGAATGATGGTTGATAATTGTGAATTGATCTGCAGGTAGGATCTTTCCAATTGATTGATGCATGGTATGCCTCCTTTTCATTTTGTTCTTCTATTATAGCACAAAGAAAAAAGAGCCTATATGGCTCAGTTATCTTTTTTATCTGTATAACTCATAATTTCTTTTAGTTCATCTAAAAAGACATTAATATCTTTGAACTGGCGATAAACCGATGCGAATCGCACGTATGCAACTTCATCGATTTGAGCTAGATTATCCATCACAAGCTCACCAACATCTTTACTTTCAACTTCTGCAGAACCTCTGCTTCTTAGTTCACGTTCAACATCGCTAGCTAATTGCTTTAGTTGTTCATGAGATACTGGTCGTTTTTCACATGCCTTAATTAGCCCGCGAATTAACTTTTCTCGACTAAAAGCCTCACGCACACCTTCTTTTTTAACGACGATTAATGGCATTTCTTCGATTCGTTCAAATGTGGTAAAGCGATAACTACATTCTTCACATTCGCGTCGTCTTCTAATCGCGTCTCCTTCTTCGATCGGTCGAGAATCTAAGACACGAGTATTTTTATTTTGACAGCTTGGACACCGCATCTTTATTCATTCCCATCTTATTAATTAATGTTTTTGATCTAATACTGGCAATATTTTTTCTAATTCTTCATAAAATTTTGGGATTAAATTATGACTGAAACCTAGATCAAATATGCCACCTTCTGTTGTGATTGAAAAATCAATTGCTGTGTTTAATGGTCTGACCATAATAATTGTGATGATCATAAAAGCACGACGTTTCCCACGGTAGTTGACGCTAATCTCTCCGTGATTTTCAGAAATAGAGTTAATCTCACACTTTGGATGTTGTCTGAAGTAATTGAGAACCTGATCAAATGCTTTATCTTTCGTTGTTTTAAAATACTTCGTTTTTAATTTATTATCCCAATGAAGATCACGAGATTCAGAATAATTATTAAAGTATTTATTAATTGTTTCTTTAAAACCCATTAATGACACCCCATTAATATATTTTGATTATTCTTTGCCGTAAGCAAACATAATAGACTATCATTAATTATAACATGCATTTTCAATAAATACGATTAATATAGTAAAACCGTTTACATTGCTGTTAATCTAGCTAATAATTGTTGAAATTGAGCTTCTGTTTCTTCTTTCGAGCTATTGTTATCAATCACATAATTTGCGCGTTGCCTTTTTTCTTCGATTGATAATTGTGAATTGATTCGTTGTTTCGCTTCAGTTTCAGTCAACTGGTCACGTGCCATTAAACGAGCAAGTTGGTTTTTAACTGTCACATAGACAACAACAACTTGATCAACAAGCTCGACTAAATCAAGTTCATATAAAAGTGGAATATCAAGCACAATTAAAGGATGCCCTGCTTTTATTAACCGATCTCGCTCCGCAATCAACTGATCAATAATAACTGGATGAACAATTTGATTAAGTTGATCACGTTTTTGTTGATCATTAAAAATAAGTGCTCCCAATTTCCCACGATTGATTGACTGATCGCTCATTAAGATATCATGCCCAAATGCTTGTACAACATCTTTGAATGCACGCTGACCAGGCTCCAATACCTGACGTGCAATCAAATCAGCATCCACGATCGGAATCTTCTCACGCGCAAACAAACCCGCAACCGTACTTTTCCCCGTTGCAATACTACCCGTTAAACCAAGAACACAAACCATCCCATCACCCACATTGTTCAAATTAAAAATTTATCAATAACCGACTAAGGCCAATTAGAATTAAGAGCAAGCCCGGAAGATAACGCAAACTCCTTTTAGCAAACCGACCACCAATATACAAACCAAACCACAAAAAAACAACCGTCATCACAATAATCAACAAAATTGCCACCAAATCAATCCCAACCAACGACGCACCAAGCCCAGCCGCACTCGCATCAATTGACAAAGCAAGCGCCAACCAAACAACCTCTAAACCAGCAATATCTCCCGATTGATCAAGATCAGCAAGTACAGGCTTCTTTAAAATACTAATCACAACACCTAATCGCTTTAATTCTATATTATACTCTCTCAGCCATCAATTTATCCTGATCAAATGTGATCAAGCTATAAATACCTAAACCAATTAATAAACTCGCTCCAATCAAACTAATCAATGCTTCATTCATTAGCAATGCTAGCAGTTGACCCGCCACCATCGCTAAGCCAAAAGCAACGCCTGAACAAAGACCAATTAGAACAATCATCGGTTTAGATAAAGTCATTTTTTTTAGGCCATAACTAAATGCGACCATAAAACTATCGATACTGACCGCAATTCCCAAAAAAAATACGGAGAGTAATTCAATCATCTCCATCCACACCCTCTCCAAGCTCAATTTCTAACTTGAAATAGTATATGGATGAAGAAAATAAGATGTGAATAGGCTAGTTTATGAAATCAATTGACAACTCGGGCAAATGTGTGTTCCACGATTGGATACTTTAAACTTTTCAATTTCAGATCCACACGCTTTACACGGTGTACCTGTTTGGCCGTAAACGAACAATTCTTGTTGGAACATACCGATCTCACCTAAACTATTCGTATAACTCCTAATCGTTGTTCCACCTTGTTTAACCGCTTCAGCCAACGTATCCTTAGCCTCTTTTAAAATCAACTGGCCTTCAAATTCTGTTATTGACGTACCTGTTCTTAGTGGATGTATTTTTGCCCTGAACAGTGTCTCGTCGACATAAATATTGCCGAGACCTGCGATAATTGTTTGATCTAACAAAATATTTTTGATCGCACGCGTACTTTTTTTGATTTTTGGATAAATCGTATCAAATAAGTACCCAGATTCAAATGGATCTGGGCCAACATTCGTGAGTGGCAGGGTTTGTTCGGCCTCACCCTTTTTAAATAAATGCATCGTACCAAACTTTCGGACATCATGGTAGTGCATTGAACGACCACTCTCAAAGTGAAAAATAACATGGGTATGCTTATCTTTTTTAGTGTCAGATGAATAAATACCATACTTACCCTCCATACGTAAATGGGAAACGAGTGAATATTGGTCTAATTCAAAAATCAGAAACTTACCTTTTCGGTTAATATCAATAATTGTTTGACCTGTAAGTAATTGTTTAAATATCGCTACATCATCTGGCTTTTTAATTATTTTAGGCCAAAAGACATCGATTGAGCTAATGACCTCACCTTTAACTAATTTTAATAATGTTTGTCTAACGGTTTCTACCTCTGGTAACTCTGGCATAACAATTCCCTTTCTAGTCAGCGTCGTACCATGACCCACCTTGTGAAGCATCCACTTTAAGTGGAACAGCTAATTCAACGGTTTCAATCATTGTCTTTGGTACAAGCTCTAATAATCGTTCAACCTCTTCTTTTGGTGCTTCGATGATTAATTCATCATGCACTTGTAATAATAATCGGGCGGTAAATTTTTCAGTTTTTAATGCGTGATCTAAATCAATCATCGCTTTTTTAATAATATCAGCTGCACTACCTTGAATCGGTGTATTCATTGCTGTTCGTTCAGCAAAACTTCGTTGATTAAAATTACGACTCGTTATTTCAGGTAAGTAACGACGTCGATTCATTAATGTTGTGACATAGCCATCAAGTTTTGCTTTATGGACAATGTCGTCCATGTATTGTTTCACACCTGGGTAACTAATAAAGTATTGATCAATAAACGCCTGTGCATCTTTACGCGTAATTTTCAAGTTTTGTGATAAGCCATAGTCACTGATTCCATAAACAATCCCAAAGTTAACGGCTTTCGCTTGTCTGCGCATTAAATCATCAACAGAGTCAGCATCACTATTAAATACATCCATTGCTGTTTGTGTATGAATATCACGATCTGCTTTAAATGCACTAATCAACTTCTCATCATTGGCAATATGAGCGAGTACTCTAAGCTCAATTTGCGAATAGTCAAATGCTAAAATGACCCAATCCTTTTCACTTGGAATAAAAGCCTTTCTAATTTTACGACCCTCCTCCAAACGAATCGGGATGTTCTGTAAGTTAGGTTCAACTGAACTTAAGCGTCCAGTTTGTGTTAACGCTTGATTAAAGCGCGTATGGATCTTCTGATCGTCATGAATCACTTTTAGTAACCCTTCAATATACGTCGATTGAAGTTTTCCTAATTGTCGATACAAAAGAATACTCGGGATAATTTCATGTTTATCTTCAAGTTTATCTAGCACATCTGCCGAAGTTGAGTAACCTGTTTTTGTTTTTTTGATTACAGGTAGATTTAATTTTTCAAATAAAATCACACTTAATTGTTTCGGTGAATTGACATTAAACTCCTCGCCAGCTAACCGGTGAATCTCAGCTTCAATTGCTGATAAACGTTCTTTTAACTCAACTTGCATCACTTCAAGTTGTTTTTGATCAACTTTAACACCAGTTGATTCCATCCTTGCTAAAATAGCTGCCAACGGCAATTCAAGTTCTTTAAATAAATCTTCTTGTTCATTTTCAATCAGCTTAGCTTCGGCATCTGCCTTTAACTGAAACAATGCTTTTGCTTTTCGAACAAGGTGATCAGCAAGTTGTGATTGTTCAGGAACTTTTATTTTAGCACCTTTACCATATACCTCTTCATCAAATAAAAGGTCGTGATAGCCTAAACGGTGGCTAATTGCTGGTATATCATGACTGTTTTCTGCTGGATTAATTAAATAAGATGCGAGTAATAAATCAAACACAATCCCCTGCACATCTATATCAAAGCGACGTAAACTAACCATCACTTTCTTTGAATCAAACGTTATTTTCTGTTGCTCAGGGTCTTCCAGCCAATTCTTAAATTGATCAGAAGCTAGGCCAATTTCAGTTGGGATAAAATAATTCCCATTCGCATTAGCAATCGCAAAACCAATAATTTCACCTGTGTGATAATTTTCCTCTAAGATTTCAACAGTCAGAGCGTCCTGACCAGTAAAGCTAACATCGTCAAGAGATTCAACAATTTTATATTCAATTTCGCTTAGTGATTCAGCACTATCCGATTCATCTCCAGATTCACCACCGATTGCACTTAATAATGATTTGAAGCCTAAGTCTTTGAATAATGCCGTCAATTTCATTTGATCATAGCCTTGATATGCAGTTTGGTCTAAATCGACTTTAATTGGTGAGTTTTGATTAATAGTGACTAACTCTTTACTTAGAAATGCCAGATCTTTTTGATTCGTTAGATTTTCCTTAAGTTTCTTGCCACTCACTTGATCTAGATTTTGAAAAACGTTCTCGAGTGTATCAAATTGTTTCAATAATTTTATTGCAGTCTTCTCACCAACTCCTGTCACTCCCGGGATATTATCTGAGCTATCACCCATTAATGCTTTCATGTCGATAATTTGTTCTGGCTTAAGAGTTAACTTTTCTTCTAGTGATTCCGGCGTATAAAGGTCCATCTCACTAATTCCTTTGCGAGTGATCTTGACATGCACATCATCAGACACAAGTTGGAGCATATCCTTATCACCAGTAATCACTTGGACGTTAAAGTTTAATTCGGCAGCTCGTTTAGATAATGTGCCAATAATATCGTCTGCTTCATATTGATCAAGTTCATAATGAATGATCGAGCTCGCATCTAATAGTTCACGCACTAATAAAAATTGTTCTGATAATTCTGGCGGTGTTTTTTGACGTCCACCCTTATATTCCTTATAAGTCTCATGGCGAAAAGTCGTTTTACCTGCATCAAAAGCAATCAGAATATGCGACGGTTTTTCTTCTTCTAAAACCTTCATCAACATTTTAGTAAAACCAAATACCGCATTCGTATAAACGCCTTTATCATTTGATAATAAAGGAAGGGCAAAAAAGGCACGATATAAAATACTATTTCCATCAATAAGTATCAATTTTTGTTTAGCAGTCATTGATTAGCTCCTCTATTTTCATTTCTATCTGTATTTTAACATGTTTAGGTCAATAAAAAAAACGAGTTGATTAACTCGCTTTAGCTAAGACCATGTGTAATCGGTATTAATATCTTAAATGTTGAGCCAACACCAACCTTACTCTCTACTTCAATCGAACCTGCATGGGCCTCAACGATATGTTTAACAATTGCTAGACCTAAGCCTGTTCCACCAGTTTCACGACTTCGAGCTTGGTCAACACGATAAAAGCGCTCAAATATACGGTCAATCACATCATCTGGAATTCCAATGCCATTATCTTTAATTGCTAATTCAACCCAAGGCTGCTTTTTCTTTGCGCTTACCACGATTTGACTGTGATCCTTCGAATAGCTAATTGCATTGAAGAGTAAGTTTAAAATAACTTGCTTCAAACGTGCTTCATCTCCCGTTAAGAAGAGATCATCACTCACATTTAATTTTAACTCAATATCACTCTTATTAGCCAATTCTTTTACGATCGTCACTGTGTCTTTTATGATTGCTGAGAAATTAATTCGCTTCAGTTCGATGTTAAACTCTTCTCTCTCGAGTTTGGTTAACTCTAATAAATCATGAATAAGCGATTGTAGTCGATCACTTTCCTTATAAATAATCGTCAGGAACTTCTGCGTAATTTCCGGTTCAATTTCATCATCATCAAGGATTGTTTCAGCAAACCCTTTAATCGATGTAATTGGCGTTTTTAATTCATGTGAAACATTGGCGACAAAATCTTTTCGAATTTGTTCGACATGTTTCAGTTCAGTAATGTCATGAAAAACAAAGACAAGGCCTCTTAGATCATTGCTTTCATTAAAAAAAGGTACCGCGACAATTTCGATAAATAATTTCGTTTGTCCCTTCATTAATATGATCGAATTTTTGATAGTCTCTTCATATAAAAATGCATCTTGTACTGCCTGATAAACCTTCTTTTGTGTCAAAACTTGATAATAGAGTTTATTCGCTACTTCAGCTTCTGTTTTACCAAATAAATCAGTAAATTTTCGGTTGATTAATTGGACATACCCTTTTGTATCCAAGAGCATAATCCCACTTTCCATATTATCAATCACAGTATGCAATTGTCTTGAATGCATTTTATCTTGTCGGTTTAAGTTTTGTAAACTAAAGGCAAGTTTATTGACGGCGTAACCTAATTGATCGACGCCTTGATGAGATTTTTCATACGATCGAACAGCATAATTTCCCTTGATTAATTCATCTAGGACATTTTTAATTTGTTCACTAGGCTTCAAGTAAGAGAGATAGATCTGATAGAGCATAATAAATATAACTGCATGCGTTCCAAATAATAACAGGACGACAATCAGGCGATCGCTTCCTTGTACGAGTGGAATGATCATAAACATCAGACCTAGTAGAAGCAAAGTAGTCATTGTTACAAAAATTGAAAAGGTAAACTTACTTGAGTTTTTCACTCGCAGGCTCCTCCATTTTATAGCCTAATCCTCTAATCGTCTTAATATAAATAGGTTGCTTAGTATCAGGCTCAATTTTTTCGCGAATATGACTGACATGAACGTCGACAATTCGTGTATCTCCTGAGAAATCATAATTCCAAACCGCACTTAGTAATTGATCACGCGATAACACTTTACCTTTATGTCTTGCTAAATAAACGAGTAGTTCAAATTCTTTACGGGTAAATGCAAGTTCTTCACCATTAACTGTTACTTCATATTGTTCTGGCGAAATCACCAATTGACCGACCTTTAGTTGTTTAGGTTCGCTCTCCGTCTGTTTGTTACTGCGACGTAAAATCGCTTTAATTCGTGCAACAACTTCTTTTGGACTAAATGGTTTTGTTAGGTAGTCATCTGCGCCCAGTTCTAATCCAAGGACTTTATCAAATTCATCATCTTTGGCTGTCAACATCAGTATTGGTGTGTCCACTTTTTCTTGTCTTAATCGTTTACAAACTTCCGTTCCTTCCATGCCCGGCAACATTAAGTCTAGTACGATCAAGTCATACGATTCATTTAGGGCTTTGTCAAATGCTTCTGTTCCTGAATAGGCAACAGCGGTATCAAATCCTGCTTTTTCAATATTATATTGCAATAATGTCACGATCGATTCTTCATCATCAACAATCAGTATCTTTTGATTCATATTCCTACCCCCATTGTCATTACATTAATCATACAACGATACTCTGAATTTGTGAAACATAAAGCTTCCGTAAATATGTAAAATATCATTTACAATGTAAAGATTACGTAAATTTTGATTAGGTATTGATCAACCATTCTTTAATCTTGTAATCAAGAAAAGGAATCCAGTCTTAACTGAATTCCTTTCCGTTTAAATTAACCCATATTCTTAATTAATTCATCAGCGAATTCTGATGTTTTAACTTCTTTAGCATCATCCATTAGACGAGCGAAGTCATATGTGACCACTTTTGAGCTGATTGTTGTATTCATTGAATCCGTGATTAATTTAGCTGCTTCATTCCAGCCTAGGTGCTCTAACATAAGCACCCCGGACAAAATAACAGATGATGGATTCACTTTATCAAGCCCCGCATATTTAGGCGCTGTGCCGTGTGTTGCTTCAAATATAGCATGTCCAGTTTGATAGTTAATATTCGCCCCTGGTGCAATCCCAATTCCACCAACTTGAGCAGCCAACGCATCCGAAATATAATCTCCATTTAAGTTCATTGTTGCGACAACATCGAACTCTTTCGGACGTGTCAAAATTTGTTGCAAGAAAATATCTGCGATTACATCTTTAATAATAATCTTACCAGATGCTTCAGCTTCAGCTTGTGCTTTATTCGCCGCATCGCGTCCATCTTGTTCAGCGATCCTGTCATATTCAGCCCAAGTAAATACTTTGTCGCCATATTCCTTCTCAGCTAACTCATAACCCCAATTCTTGAAGGCACCTTCTGTGAACTTCATAATATTTCCTTTATGAACAAGCGTCACATTTTTTCTGCCTTCCTTAATTGCGTAATCGATTGCAGCCCGAACGAGACGATGTGTACCTTCTTCTGAAATTGGCTTTACACCAATTCCTGACGTTTCAGGGAAACGAATATTTGTGACACCTAATTCATTTTCCAAGAAATCAATCAGTCGCTTAGCTTCAGAAGTCCCCTTTTCCCATTCAATACCTGCGTAAATATCTTCTGTATTCTCACGAAAAATTGCCATATCTGTATCCTCTGGACGCTTGACGGGTGAAGGCACACCATCAAAATAACGAACCGGACGCAGACAAGTATATAAATCAAGCTTTTGTCTTAAAGCAACGTTTAATGAACGGAATCCTCCTCCGATCGGTGTTGTTAATGGACCTTTAATGGCAATTTTATAGTCACGAATCGTATCAAGCGTTTCTTCTGGGAGCCATTCACCAGTTGTTTCAAAAGCTTTCTCCCCAGCTAAAACCTCTTTCCAAACAATACTTTTCTTACCTGAGTAAGCTTTTTCAACAGCCGCTTCTAATACCCGACTCGATGCTGCCCATATATCAGGACCCGTTCCGTCACCTTCAATAAATGGAATAGTTACGTGATCTGGTGTCTTCAATACACCGTTTTCTACTACTACTTTTTCTCCTTGTACCATAAAAAATACCTCCTAGTAATCTAATAATCTATTAATTTAATTGCAATTGTACTTTATTTAGCGTTCTGAAATTGGTTTATACGTTAAGTTTTTCGGTCCAACATAGTTTGAACGTGGACGAATTAAACGATTGTCTTCATACTGTTCAAGCATATGTGCGATCCAACCAGATGTTCGACTCATCGCAAAGATTGGTGTAAACAAATCATGTTCAATCCCCATAGAATGATAGGTTGATGCTGAGTAAAAATCAACATTTGCTGGCAACCCTTTTTTTTCTTTCATATAATCTTCAATAATTTCAGATATTTGATACCATTTCTCTTGACCAGTTTTTTTTGTCAATTGTTTCGACATTTTCTTCAGATGTTTTGCTCGAGGATCACCTTTCTTATAGACACGATGTCCCATACCCATGATCTTTTCCTTATTAGCTATTTTTTCCTCTATGTACGGAATAGCACGATCAACTTCACCAATTTCCATCAGCATTTTAATCACCTGTTCATTCGCACCACCATGTAGTTCTCCTTTTAAAGCGCTAATTGCAGCAGTTAATCCAGAATATAAATCTGATAAGGTAGCAACACAGACACGAGCCGTAAATGTTGAAGCATTTAATTCATGATCGGCGTGTAAAATCAGTGCCTGATCAAATGCTTTAGCTTCAAGCGGGTCTATCGGATCACCTTTTAATAAATATAAAAAGTTTTCTGCGTAACTGTAGTCTTTTTTAGCTTGAAGAACTTCTTTTCCTTGACGGATTCGTGAAATAGTCGTAATTATAGTTAAAATACGAGCTTGAATTCGAATTGCCTTTTCAATTTTTTTATCTCCCTGGGTTAATGAGTCATCAAGATCATAAGCACCCAACAACGAAATAATTGAACGCAATGCTGACATTGGATGGATTTTATTAAAGACCATATGTTCAATATGTGGGTAAATCTCCTGCGGAAGTTTCATCGCTTCGAATAAGTTATCTTTAAATTCTGTTAATTCAGATTGTGTTGGAAGGCGTTTATACCAAAGTAAGTAGATAACTTCTTCAAAGCTCGCAGAGTTTACCAGATCGTCAATTGCATAGCCAACATAAGATAGTTGTGTACCCTCAATCGAAGTAATCTTAGAATCCGTTAGAACAACTCCTTCAAGCCCTTTTGCTTTCATCATACTATCTCCTCCTTTTACCATAAAATTAAAAGGTCACCATTGTGATTGTGAGCATCATTTTCTTGTCAGTCTGAATTATAGTCGTCTAGATAACAACAATTGAGCATATCTATTAATCCATAACTAATTTACGAAGAAAAAGTCAACAATTTGCATAATCAGATAAGCTATACCTGCGCCAATCATTGGTCCTACTGCTACTCCTTGTAAAAATACAACAGCGATTATTGTTCCCATTACAAGTGCTGTCGTTAAATGAGGGTCATTTGCTAGTAAATCAAGTCCGCCACGCGCAACAACAGCGACAAATAAGCCCGATCCTAATGCAATCCATCCATAATAACTTTTTACACTATCCACCAATTCTTCAAAACCAATTTCACCTGTTGCAATCGGTATTAAGACCGATATTGTAATGACTGTGATACCAATTGTCATGCCCTTTTGCTGAATAAAAGGAAACATTTTTTCATCGAGCTTTAATAATTGGATACCTAACAAAATATAGACAGCCACCATAATCGTTTGGTTTTTACCAATATAGCCGAGTATAAATATTAAGATTAAAAATAATGTTGATGAATTAAGCATATTGGTCCCCTCAATTTAAGCTTTGATAGATAATTTATATCTTAACATAAAACATTAAGATTAAAAAATTATAGCATGATCTGTTATATCTTATCATATTTTAAAATATAAACCTAGTACAAGACAAGCAGGTGATGGAGCTGAGTGCTGACTGTAATGCAATTTGGTTAAGAATTTTAATTGTTATTTTAATAATTAGTGCAGTTTGTACTTCTTTATATTTAATCTTTAACTTTTTGCTTGTATTTGTGGTTGTGATCGGATTGAGCGCTCTATTACAAAGACCAATTCAAATGATTGAAGATCATTTAAATGTTAATCGAACACTGGCTGTAACTATTTGTCTCGTAACACTTTCTCTCATTACATCAGTATGTTTCAGTTTGATTTTATTTTACTTGATTGATATTTTTGATTCGATTATTATTCAATTTCCTAAACGATCATCGTCATGATATTAACGATTCTGTTGTCCAAGGACTGGCAAATATATCAACGGAAGTTTTCTAGCTGGATACCAGCAAAAATTATTCATAAAGGGCAGCAATTTTTACAACACTTTATCAGTATGAGTTGGGGATATTTAAAAGCACAACTAATTGTTACGAGCGTAACTGTAGTTGTACTCATTATCGGCTTTTATCTTGTAAAGATAGATGGTGCTTTTACACTTGGGGTTGCATTTGGATTAGTAGACTTCATTCCAATTATCGGTGTTGGTTTATTACTTTGGCCCTGGATTATGTATTGTTTAGTGACAGGGCAATTTGTCATTGCAATTGAGCTCTCAATTATTTATCTGATCATTGTCGGTTTAAGGCAGTTTCTAGAGCCTAAGTTAGTATCAGAGCAGATTGGTGTGAGTGCACTCTTTGTGATTAGCATTGGTTATTTATGCTTCTTACTATTTGGCTTATTAGGTGTTTTATTAACCCCAGTTATGTTAATCACGATACAATCAATTAAACGTAGTCAACTTGATCTACTAATTTTTAATTATATTCGTTATGGCAAACAATCTTATTAGAAACGACGATAAATAATCCGATTATTCTGATCAATCATATTTTGGAAGATTGCTTTTAACCATGTTTTAAAGATTCGACGAGTCAGTGGTACAAGTAAAAATAAGCCGAATATATCAGTTAAAAATCCTGGCATTAATAAAGCGAATCCACCAAGTAAAATAGCGATACCGTCAATAAAGATCTCACTTGGCAATTCACCATTTTGCATACTAACCTGTGCACGGCGAAGTGCTTCGATCCCTTGTTGTTTTGCTAATGTTGCGCCGATAAAGCCTGTTAAAATGATCATGCCGATGATCGACCAGCCACTAATGTACGAACTAGCCCAAATAATTATCCCTAATTCAATTAAAGGAACTGCGATTAATAAGAAAAACAACCATTTAAACATGCTAACACCTCTTTAGAATTTAAATTTTTAGATGAAAAAAGGGGGATGCCCCCCCTTTTTTCCAACTAGCTTTTATGTTTTTAGTTAAAGTCTTCTCCGATAACATGAACTTTCATCATGTTTGTCGTACCGCTCTTACCAACAGGTACACCGGCAGTAATGACAACACGATCGCCACTATCTAATAGGTTTGTTTCTAAACCACGATCAATGGCAAGGTTAAGCACTTTATCTGTTGTGTGAGCAACATCACCAACGATTGTGGTAACACCCCATACTAATGATAAACCACGGCTTACTTTTTCATCAAAAGTAACTGCAATGATTGGTGCTTTAGGACGGTATTTAGAAATGACACGAGCTGTGTGACCACTCACTGTAGGTGCTAAAATAGCATTTACGTTTAGGTTCATAGCCGTATGGTTAACAGATTGGCTAATTGCATCTGTCATTGTAACATCTGTTGATTTCGTACGTTTAGCAAGAATCGCTTTATAATCTAGACTAGCTTCAGTTTTGATTGCAATGTTATTCATCGTTTGAACAGCTAAAATAGGATAATCACCTGCAGCTGTTTCACCAGATAACATAATTGCATCTGTGCCATCAAAGATTGCGTTAGCAACGTCTGATGCCTCAGCACGAGTAGGTCTTGGGTTACGCTCCATTGAGTCTAACATTTGTGTTGCAGTAATAACTGGCTTACCAGCTAAATTACATTTTTCGATCATTGATTTTTGAACAATTGGAACATCCTCAGCTGGAATCTCAACACCTAAGTCCCCACGTGCTACCATGATACCGTCAGACAATTCTAGAATCTCATCTAGGTTGTCAACACCTTCTTGATTTTCAATCTTAGAGATAATTTGAATATCTTTACCACCGTTATTATCAAGGTGCTCACGAATTAAAAGTACGTCAGAAGCACGACGAATAAATGATGCTGCGATATAGTCTACGCCTTGCTCAATACCAAATAGAATATCTGATGCATCTTTCTCAGTCATACCTGGCAAGTTAACACTTACATTTGGTACGTTAACACCTTTATTATCTTTTAAAACACCTGAGTTAAGTGCTTTTGTTTCAAGTTCATTTTTATCTTTTAAAATGTCTGTAACCTCTAATTCAACCAGACCATCATCTAGAAGAATTTTTGAACCTACTTCGACATCATTAATTAAATCTGGATAAGTGACCGCAAAAACCTCTTTAGTACCCTTAACAGATTCGTCCATTGAAATATTGATCTTTTGACCTTTTTCAATATCTACTTTACCTGTCGCCATTCTACCCGTACGGATTTCTGGTCCTTTTGTATCTAAAAGAATTGCTACAGTTTTACCCAATTCTTTTGACGCTTTACGAATATTAATAATTCTGTTACCATGCTCTTCAAAATCACCGTGTGAAAAGTTTAGGCGCGCAACGTTCATACCTGCCGCAATCAATCCTGTTGTTTTGTCCAATGCTTCTGAAGCTGGTCCTATCGTACATACTATCTTTGTTTTTCTCATTATTTCATTTCCTCCTTCATATTTGTAAACACTATAATATCTATTGTAATTTTAGATAGATAGTTCCCCCATTAATTTATACAAACTCATATCTAGGTTGTGCGGCTTACTAAGAATGTCGGCGATTTTGTGTTCAGTAATTTGATTTGCTTCAATGCCAACCATCATACCTTTCTCACCTCTAAGTAGTAAGTCAATCGCTCTTGCTCCTAAACGACTCGCTAAAACACGGTCTGAACCAGTTGGCTGACCGCCACGTTGGATGTGACCTAATACAGTTACACGCGTTTCTTGATTAGCTGTTTCCTCAATACGCTTGCCTAACTCAATTCCACTTCCAACACCTTCAGCTAATATAATAATGCTGTGCTTTTTCCCGCGTGCTCGTCCTCTTTTTAAACGCTCAATCACATTTTCAAAAGGTTCATCACGTTCGGGAATAATAACGCTTTCAGCACCGTTTGCTAGTCCTGCCCAAAGTGCTAAATCACCTGCATCCCGACCCATAACCTCAATCACATATGTACGTTCATGAGAAGTTGCTGTATCTCTTATTTTATCAGAAGCCTCAACGATCGTATTTAATGCTGTATCAAAACCAATCGTAAAGTCCGTACCAGGAATATCATTATCAATTGTACACGGAATTCCAACACAAGGAAAGCCTTTTTCCGTTAACTTCAATGCCCCTCTAAACGAACCATCACCACCAAGAACAATCAAACCTTCGATACCTAGCTTTTTCAATTGTTTAATTGCTAATTCTTGACCTTCATCCGTTTTAAATTCTTCAGAACGTGCAGAAAAAAGGATTGTTCCGCCCCGTTGGATAATATCTCCTACAGAACCTAACTCCATCTTTTCTATCTTCCCTTCCATCAATCCCTGAAAGCCGTTAGATACGCCATATAGTTCAACACCATGATAGATCCCTTTTCTAACAACAGCTCTAATTGCTGCGTTCATTCCTGGAGCATCTCCGCCACTTGTTAAAACAGCTATCTTCTTCATCTAATCACCTCAATCTAAATTTACACTCTATTACCTTAACATATACGTGTAGATTTATCCTAATATCTCGCCCATTAAGATTATACATTAAAGTTAACAAAAACTCACCCCTAATATACACTTTTAGGGGTGAAAATTAACTACTTTTACTAACTACATTTATTAATTTGGATAATTATAATCATTTTATGGGTTATTATTGAAGTTCGCCGATTTTTTTGTATTTTTGCCAACGTTTTTCGATCAATTGATCTTTAGGAATAGATTGTAAATAATTCAATGATTTTCTGATATGAACATCTAAGTATGCTGCTTGCATCTGAAAATCTCGATGAGCACCACCTTTTGGCTCAGGTATAATATCATCAATAATATCAAGTTGCTTTAAATCATTCGCATTTAACTTTAACGATTTGGCTGCTTCTTTAGCTTTTGTTGCATCTTTCCAGAGAATACTAGCTGCTCCTTCTGGAGAAATAACCGAGTAAATTGAGTTTTCAAGCATATAGATATGATCAGTTAAGCCAATTCCTAAAGCACCACCACTACCACCCTCACCAATTACGATTGAAAGGCTTGGTACAGCAAGTTGTGCCATCACTTTTAAATTACGAGCAATTGCTTCTCCTTGCCCTCTTTCTTCTGCACCCTTACCTGGATGGGCACCTTTTGTATCAATAAACGAGATAATCGGCCGATTAAATTTTTCAGCGAGTTTCATTTGGCGCAATGCTTTTCGATATCCTTCTGGATGTGCACTGGCAAAATTACGATAAATATTTTCTTTAGTATTTTTACCTCTTTGTTGCCCAATAACAGTTACTGGTTGGTCTTTGTATTTGGCAATTCCTGTGATAATTGCCGGATCGTCTCTAAATAACCGATCACCATGAAGCTCAATAAAATCAGTGAATAAATGATCGATATAATCTAGAGCAGTTGGCCGCTCAGGATGCCTAGCAATTTGAACGCGATCCCATGCTGATAAATGTTGATAGACATTTAGTTCTAAATTAACTAATCTTGATTCTAAACGAATAATATCTTCAGCTAAATCAAGGTTACTTTCCTTGGCCATATCTTTCAATTCAATAATTTTATCTTTCAATTCATAGATTGGTTTTTCAAAATCTAACATATGTTTCATGAATGATCGCCCCCTACTGTGTGGAGGTCTAACACAGTCGTTAACAACTGCTTTAAATCAGACCGCTTCACAATCCGATCAATTTGACCTTGTTCTAATTGAAACTCAGATGTTTGAAAATCATCAGGCAATTTTTCTCGAATTGTTTGTTCAATTATTCTTCGACCTGCAAAACCAATCAGTGCGTTAGGTTCTGCAAAATGATAATCACCGATTGATGCAAAGCTCGCCGTTACTCCACCTGTTGTCGGATTCGTCATCACAACAATCAGGCATCCACCAGCTTGATCAAATCGATCAACTGCAATAGCTGTTTTAGCCATTTGCATTAAACTAATCATACCCTCTTGCATTCTTGCTCCACCTGAAGCAGTAAATATAATAACCGGTAATTTACTGTCTTTTGCTCTTTCTAAAGCTCGGGCAATTTTCTCCCCAACTACGCCACCCATACTTGCCATGCGGAAAAATGGATCCATTACGACTAAAACAACATCCGTCTGATTGATTTTTCCTCTTCCAGTTACAATTGCATCATTAAGACCTGTTTTTTCTTGATCTTGAGCTAACTTTTGATCATATTCCGGAAAGTTTAATGGGTTAGTTGTTTTTAACTCAACATCCCACTCTTCAAAACTTCCTTCATCTATTAAGCTGGAAATCCTTTCATTGGCCGTCATCTTATGATGCGTTCCACAGGATGGGCAAACGTGAAGATTATTTTTCCACTCTTTTTCATAAAAAATTTTCGAACAATGCTGGCACTTCTCAACAAGTCCTTCAGGTATATCTTGTTTAGCCTTTTCGGTTGGAAGAGCTGCATATTTTCGCTTTTTCTTAAATATACGTTTAAATGGCATCCTGAGTCCCTCCTAGATAAGAGATTTGTAACATCAATTTAAAGCGTCGGCTTCGTTATTTTTGTGAAGCGACACCTGTTTCTTGAGCAGCTTGGGCAACAGCTTGACTAACTGCTTCTGCCACACGGTGATCAAATGGATCTGGAATAATATATGTGTCTGTTAAATCCGTTTCATCGATCAACCCTGCAATCGCGTGAACGGCTGCGACTTTCATCGGTTCATTTATTTCTCGGGCCATGACTGATAGTGCTCCTTTAAAGATGCCAGGGAAAGCTAATACATTATTCACCTGATTAGGATAATCTGAGCGCCCCGTTCCAACAATTCTAGCGCCAGCTGCAATCGCATCTTCTGGCATAATTTCTGGATTTGGGTTAGCCATTGCAAAAATAATCGGATCGCGATTCATCGATCGAATCATATCTTGGTCAACTAAATTTGCTAACGACACGCCGATAAACACATCAGCGTTTTCCATAACTGTTCTTAAGTCTCCGACTTCTTTCTGACCATTTGTTTCTTGGGCAATCGTCTGTTTAATGGGATTCATACCTAACTCTCGGCCTTCGTAAATGGCACCTTGGGAATCACAGATAATCATCTGTTTAACACCAAACTGATTCAGTAATCGAACGATTGCGATTCCTGCAGCACCTGCCCCATTGACAACAATTTTAATTTCAGACATTTGTTTATCAACTAGCTTTAATGCATTGACTAGTCCTGCTACTGTGACGATAGCCGTTCCATGTTGATCATCGTGAAAGACCGGAATATCTAGTAGTTGTTTTAATTTTTCTTCTATATAAAAACAATCTGGGGCTGCAATATCTTCAAGATTAATTCCTCCAAAGTTTGGCGCGAGCATTTGGACTGCTTCTATTAATTTGTCGGGATCTGTTGTGTTGAGGCAAATTGGAAATGCATCAACGTTTGCGAAGTTTTTAAATAATACTGCTTTACCTTCCATAACGGGTAATGCGGCTTGTGCGCCAATGTCACCTAAGCCTAGTACAGCTGTTCCGTTTGATACGACTCCGACCATATGGCTTTTCATTGTGTATAAATAGGCTTTTTCTTTATCTTCAGCAATTTCTAAGCAAGGTTCAGCGACGCCTGGTGAGTATGCTAGACTGAGTTCTTCTGCATTTGTCACTTTAACTTTTGATTCTACTGAGATTTTCCCCTTACTGTCTCGATGCATTTTTAATGCTTTTTCTTTTAAATTAGACAATCTTAACCGCACCCTTCATTCATTTTGAATTAAATATCTGTTTACATTTTTTCGAAGTAGCTTCTCCATTATATCAAATTAGTACCTGGTGTAAATAACAACAGTTTATTATTAGAAAAAACAGTTTATTAAACAAGTAAGTTGTTTGAGGTTCGTACCCGTGATTTGCGCTCTGGGTGGAAATCACAAGTTCAAACTGCAACACAATTATTCATGTTATATTCGTACTTTAGTAATTACGAAATCCACTCAGCAATTAAATATACTTTTTATAAGATGGTTTGTCTTTATTTCAACACAACGTTATTGTCACCGAATTGTTTTTTTAGTGTATTTAGTACTCGGTAGTTGTTGGTTGTTGAGTAGTGTTCTGCTAGTTGGAATGATTTATTTTGATCTTTTTGGTGAATGATGATCGGAATTCCACCTGGATTTTGACTAGCTAGGTCTTCTAACAATCTGATCGCCCTATGAAGTTCACCACTATCATTCACTTGAATAAATAACCGTTTTAAAGGCTCAGCAGTTGAATTGATCGTATTTAAATTTAATGGCTCAATCTGCTCAACAATTAGCTGTTCTTTCCCCTGGCGCAGCTCTTTTTTCCCTTTAACTAAACAAAACATCTGTTCATTTAAAATTGGTTTAACATCACGATACAGATCTGGGAAAATGACCCCATCCACCTCAAAGTTTTCATCACTAAATTCAACAAACGCCATTGAATCGCCACGCTTTGTACGAATTGCCTTGATCCTTTGAACAACGGTTGCAAATGAAATGTTTTTCACTTGTTCATTCTGATAAAAATAATGCCAATCCATAATTCCGTTTGCTCGTAATTGGCGACGATTGATCTCCAGCGGATGATCTGAAACATATAAACCGAGTAACTCCTTTTCAAAACTTAATTTCTCCAATAAATCAAATGGCTCAACTTCTTGATAGTGATCTTCTAAATTTAGGTGCTCACCAAATAATGATTTTTGATCATCAAATCCACCAAACAACTCTCCTTGCTCAATTGCTTGATCGACGGAAGCTAGTAATGATGCTCGCTCCACGCCAAACTCATCAAATGCGCCGGCTAAAATTAACGTTTCTATCGCACCTCGATTAACAATTTTAAGCGAAACACGCATACAAAAATCAAATAAACTTTTAAAGTTACCATTTCTTCTAACTTGAATGATCTCATTGACGATTGGATAACTGAGTTTCTTAATCGATGAGAGCCCCATTCTAATTTGGCCATCCTCTGGTTGGTAGTAATAGTGACTCTTATTAATCGTCGGAGCTAGGAGTTTTAATTTATTTTGCTTCGCCTCTTTAATGTAATCAGCAGTTTTTGATTGTTCACCAATAACCGTATTTAATAACTCCGTAATAAAATAGACTGGATAATTAGCCTTAAAGTAAGCTAATTGATAAGCAATTCGACTGTAGGCAACAGCATGACTTCTATTAAATCCATAATTGGCAAATCGATCAATCCAGGAAAATAACTCGTCAGCTATTTTTTGCGAATAACCTTTCTTTAAACAACCTTCAATAAATTGTTGCTGTAAATCCTCGAGTTCAGCTCGGTTTTTCTTACTAACAGCTCTCCGTAATAAGTCTGCTTTACCCAAACTGAGCCCAGCAAATCGGTGAGCTAATTGAATGATTTGTTCTTGGTAGACAAGAACACCGTATGTTGATTCTAGAATTGGTTTTAAGTCTGGATGCATGTAACTAACTGTTTCATATTTATTTTTACGTTTGATATACGTATCAATAAAATCCATTGGACCCGGACGATAAAGGGCATTAACAGCAACGACATCCTCAAAATGTGTTGGTTTTAAGCGTGTTAGAACATTCTTCATTCCTTGTGATTCAAATTGAAAAATACCGTTGGTTCGGCCTGAGCGGAAGACTGAATAGGTTTTAGCGTCATCTAACGGTATTTGGTCTAAATCAATTTCCTCTTTTTCATATCGAGCAATCATTTTAATAATTCGTTCGATCGTCGTTAGATTTCGTAACCCTAGAAAATCCATTTTTAATAAACCAATTCGCTCAACATCGTCCATCGCAAATTGAGTGAGCTTGTTCCCTGAGCCATCTGAAATTAATGGCACATACTCAACTAATGGGTGGTCATGAATAATGACACCAGCGGCATGTGTCGACATATTTCTCGGAAGATTTTCGATCACACTTGCTATTTTAAAGAACTCTTTCAAATAAGAATTATGAGCAAGATTGTCTAGTAACTGTTGCGATTGCTTGACCGTTTTCCCGATTGATTCTGCCCCTTTTTCAGGTATTTCATTTAAAATAAATGTTAAATCTTCTTGTGGCAAATCGAATGCCTTAGCAAGTTCTCGAATTGTTGAGCGTGTTTTAAATGAACCAAATGTACCAATTTGAGCAACCGATTCGTGACCATACTTTTCTTTTACATAGTCAATGACCTCGTTACGACGGTAATCCGAAAAATCAATATCAATATCTGGCATTGAGATTCGCTCTGGATTTAAAAATCGTTCAAACAATAAATGATATTTGATCGGGTCAACATCTGTAATCCCCAGTAAATAAGCAACTAACGAGCCCGCTGCAGAACCACGTCCTGGTCCGACTAAAATTCCCTCTGATTTAGCAAAGCGAACAAAATCCCAAACAATTAAAAAATAATCACTAAATGCCATGTTTTTAATAACTGAGAGTTCATAATCTAGGCGTGATTTTGCTTCTTCTTGCATTTGGTCTGGGTATTTTTCAATCAAAGCTTGTTCACAATTTTCCCTTAAGTACGACTGAGCTGTTTTGTTATTTGGTAATGGAAAGCTTGGCAAGCGCTGTTGATCAAAGTCAAAGTTGACCTGGCATTGCTCAGCTATTTCTAATGTTTTCTCGACAAGTTCTTCATGATCTTGAAAGTAGGAAACCGCTTCTGTTTGGGTGAAAAAATGACGATATGGTTGTGCTTCCTTTACAATCAACTTCATTTTTTTGTCCATTGCCCTTAAGTACTGGTAAGCTTTTTGATCTGCTTGCTCTAGATAACGAACATCCCCAAGCGCAACTAAATCAACAGCAAGATCGCTAATAAATTCGATCCGATCAAGTTCAAATCGATTAATTCCAATCAACGGACGACCTGGCCATATTTGTAAATAATCCCTAATTGCTTCTTGATTCTTAGGACCGAGCAATTCATTTAATTGAGTCGTTGCAATCGGTAAAATTAAAAGACACTCATTCAGGTGCTCGCTTAAGTCGGCGAGTTGGAGATGTTTTTTTTCATTTGTTTGAATGATTGTACTTAACTTTAATAGCGATTGATAGCCTCGATTATTTTTAGCTAAGACAATCACATCATTGAGCTGTTCATTTACTTCAACAGTTGTTTCCATTCCAATAATTGGTCTAATGTTTTCTCTTTGACACGCTTGATAAAATTCAAGCGCTCCATGAAGAACATTGTGGTCAGTTAAAGCTATCGCTGTCATCCCATCTAGCTTAGCCTTTTTAACAAGTTGATTGATTTTAACCGTACTATGCATAAACGTATAACCACTTCTTACTTGCAAATGAACAAACGACATTTTAACGACCGCCCTTTCCAAAGAATTGTGTGCTTCTATTATAGCTGAAAAAATAGTTATTTGAAAAATAAATCATAGACGAGCATTTTTAATCATAGATTAAAACGAAAGTAGAGAATTCAATTTGATTCAGTAATCAACGATGAAGGAGAAAAGTGATGCAGGAACGATTTTTTGCAACGATGATTCAATGTTTTTTCCTCGCTCTTGGTGTCATTATTGGTGTGCATTCATTGGAAGTATAGGTGCTTTTGCTAGTGGTGAACCTCCGCTAACTTCGATTGCTAGAATCGCTAAAAGTCTAAGAATATGGGCGATCGTTGCTGCGATTGGCGGAACATTTGATGTTATTTCAAACTTTGAGCGTGGAATCATGCAAGGGTCGACAATTGATATTGTTAAACAAATTCTAATTATCGTAACAGCTATGGGTGGAGTACAAGTAGCATTGTTGGTAATTGAGTGGTTTACTCAAGAGGAGCTAAATTAATGCACTTCATACCGTATTATAAGAATAAAAATTGGCAACGTTTTTTTGTGGGGCTTTTTATTGGTGCAATTATTAGCTACTTTATCTTTATCTATATGTATGGTCAACTACTTGAAAAACGAATTG
>CAZONN010000001.1:16185-32766 GCA_964581235.1 uncultured Amphibacillus sp. | reverse complement strand
ACTGCGAACGCTTAGTCACTCAAGAATCCCATTGCTTTAGCTGTGGGAGTCTCAATCTCATAAGTGGTTTGGGATGATACCAAGTACAATCAAGCAATTGAGTGATCAATACCGTAAGAAAAACTGATCTAAATCACTCTTTTTTGAGATAGAAAAGGCCACCATTAATGACATCGAGTTTAATTTTTGGCTGGTAAATCGATTTTAAGTTATCTTTTTCCTGTTGATAATGATCAAGATCCATGTTGGGATTATGTGCTTTAAAATAATCCAGTAATTCTATTTCTTTCGTTAAGCTTTGATAAGAATCGCTTGCCCATTGATTAACGAGTGAAGCGGGAACAATAATCAAGACTTTTTTGATTAATTGGCGGGTTAAATATTCTTTTAAAATAAGGCCCGCTTCAATCGTTTTTCCTAACCCGACTTCATCGGCGAGTATTGCTCGGCCATTCATGTTGTTAATCACTGTTTCTGCTGTTTTAATTTGATGGGAGAGAAACTCTATGTTTTTTAATTGATCAAGGGTAGTTAACTGTTTTGAGTCTGAAATTAATGACGATTCTGCAATATTATAGGCGCGTTTAAATGAAGCCCAATTGGCCAATTTTTGGTTTTCTTCTAGTTGAGTCAAAAGTTGTTCAATAAATGATTGATCACGTAACAATTCAATATGCATGAGTTAACCTACCTTTTAAGTAAACTAGTGTTAGTATGCCCGAATTAACAATTTCAATGTAAGGATATTAATATTGGCCATTGGATTTAAACAAAAAAAGAAACTCATAAATAATGAGCTTCTTTTAAGATATTCGTATTAATTTAGTAGTTTGGTTTTTTAACCTTTTTAATCTTGCCTGTCCACTGTTTAAAACCACTTTTCAGATCTGAAATATTTTGATAGCCTTCTTTATAGAGAATCCAGGCAGCTCGACGTGATCTAGCGCCTGATTGGCAATATAGATAGACTGGTAAATCTTTGCGCATTTCTTTTGTTCGTTGTTTTAATTGACCAACAGGAATATTCCTTGCGCCTAGAATGTAACCAGCATCATATTCGTTTTTCTCACGAACGTCGATCAGTTGTGCTTTTCGATAGCCTTTTTTAAATTCTGCTTCGGTTAGAGTAGTTAAAATCTTGTTTGTTCTAATATAACGATACCCTACATAAACGAAGTAAACTAAAACAATTGAGAGTAGGACGATCCAATCCCAAGCAATTCCTAAAATAAACGGCATAATACTTTCCCCTTTTTTTTAAACTTCTTCTATTATACGATAAATCAACTCATTTTCAAAATAAAATCGGTTATGTCGATTTCAAGTGTTGTGATATGACTTGTCTAAATAAGAAATCTAATGTATCCTTTAAATAATAATTGAATTGATGAAAGTCATTAATCAGTTAGAAATTGGAGGATTTTTATGCCAACACCAAGTATGGAAGATTATATTGAACAAATTTATTTATTGATTGATAAAAAGGGATACGCACGGGTGTCTGATATAGCTGAAGGACTTGCTGTGCACCCTTCATCCGTGACAAAGATGGTTCAAAAATTAGATAAAGATGGCTATTTAAACTATGAAAAATATCGCGGTTTGATTTTAACAAAACGTGGTGAAAAGATTGGCGAGCGTCTTGTGTTTCGTCATGATTTATTAGAACAATTTTTAGAAATAATTGGTGTCGATCACGAGAATATTTATCAAGACGTCGAGGGGATTGAGCATCACTTAAGTTGGAATTCAATTGATCGGATCGGTGATTTGGTCCAATACTTTAAGTCAAATCCAGATCACAGAAATGAATTGATTCAAATGTCAGATCAAATAGATAATGAGTCTTAAAGGGGTTTGTTGCCGTAGTGCGACACCCTTTTTTTATATTTATTTTCAAATAGATGGTACGGGAACAGTGCTTTAAATATCGCTTCATGCATAAATTTCTATATGAGCTCTTACTACGATTATACGAGGAGCATGAAGATGAAGGTTGATGCTGTTTTTTCAGGTGGTGGAGTAAAGGTGTTTGCTTTTATTGGAGCACTAGAAGCCTTAGAGGATAAAGATTACAAAATAGAGCGTGTGGCTGGAAGCTCAGCAGGCGCTATTGTAGCCGGTTTACTTGCAGCTGGCTACAAAGTAAATGAACTGAACCAAATAATGCTTAATAAAGATTTAAAGGAGGTATTAGACAGTACTAAGCTAGAGAAGTATTTTCCCTTCTTGAAATGGTTGTCACTTTATCGTAGCTTTGGATTGTATAAAGGGCATTTATTTGAAAAATGGATTGCAGAACTATTAGCTGAAAAAGGTGTCTATACTTTTGCCGATTTAGCTCAGGGACAGTTAAAATTAACTGTGGCAGATTTATCAATCGGACGGTTGGTTATTATTCCTGATGATTTACGATCAGTGTACGGCATTTCTCCAGAGCGGTTTTCTGTTGCTAAAGCGATTCGAATGAGTGCAGGATTACCGTATTTTTTTAGGCCAGTTAAATTGTTTGATCAAGAAGCGAAGAAGCACTTGATGGTTGATGGTGCATTATTGAGTAGTTTACCGCTATGGCTATTCAAAATGGATCGACAAAAGCAGGTTCGGCCAGTGATCGGCTTTCAATTGCAATCTAAAGAAAATTATTTCACAAATTTCTACTCCGTCCTTTTTAAGTAACAATTCTTAGTCTCACCAAGAAAGAGCCTGAATGGCGTGATCAGCTATTCAGGGTCTTTCATATTGTCCAGCTATTAATTATAAAGACATTGGGTTATTTTTTGTAGGTTTCTTTCCATCAATAACGCGTAAGTGCGGCGGGTTTGGTTTTTCTTTTTTAGAGAATGAGGCTTTTTTGTTAAATTGCGTATTTTTAAAGTTTTCTGCCCCTTTTTGACGGTTTCTTTTTTGTGATTGCCTAGCAGCTTTACGATATTTTCTTAATTCATCATTTTTAATCCTTTGGCGATAGGAAAAAAAGTAGACAAATATACCACTTAAAACAGCCAGACTAGCAATCATAATTACTCCTCTAAATAATAGTTTTGGATTGGTCACAATCGTTCCCACTAATCCAAGCGTAGCAAAAATGATAATAACAGATATCATCGGTGTCAACCTTATTTTGTTTAGCATATGATAACCTCATTTCAGTAAAGTTTTGACAAGACATGAAGGGGGAATTAGTCACAATTGATAGCGCCATCATTTTTTGTAGACTTGCCCATGAATGACTAGTTGCTTATCAACTAGTGTTAGTATTGACAGAATTCAAACATTTATTCAAAAATCTACTATTAATGAATAGCTTTATCTTTCTTGGTAAAAATATCGTTGAGGTGATGATGATGCAACAATTAAATATGAAAAAGGAATCTGTAACAGATTTAAAAAGAAGAGTTGCAATCACAGGATTTTTTGCAGGTTTAATATGGTCAACGATCTGGGCAGTTGCTGCTTATTTTAATTTTACCGAATTATCGCCAAGTTCATTTATGCTAGAAATTTGGTTTGATGCCAAGTGGATCGGGCGGTGGTATGGTGAGCTACTATCAATAATTAGCTTAAGTCTAGCATCAATTTTGATTGCTTATATCTATTATTGGTTATTTCGAAAATTAACAGGGTTGTTACCTGGTTTACTTTACGGAGTGGTGATCTGGTTACTTCTTATTGTAATCAGTTCGAGTCTTTTTGTCCATATTCCTTTTGTAAATGAATTAAATATTAATACAATTGTGACAATGTTATCAATTTTCATTCTATATGGCGTTTTTATCGGATATACGATATCTTATGATTTTTTAGATATACCAGCTAAATAAAATTAGATTAACAAATTTTAATTTCGTCAAAATGACTCTAAATATGATACACTTAAATATATGGACAAAGGAAGTAAATGAAGGGTGGAACATATATGGAGAAGTTAACAAAATTAAGACAAGCATTAAGTGATCAAGAGCTAGATGGATTGATCATAACTAATTCATATAATCGTCGCTACATAACAGGATTTACAGGGACAGCGGGTTTGACGTTGATTACTAAGGATGAGCAAATTTTTCTGACTGATTTTCGTTATACTGAACAAGCAGCAGAACAAGCAGTTGGTTTTGAAATTATTCAACATAAACAATCAATCATTAAAGAACTTTCAGAGCAAATTTCAAAACGATCACTTAAAAAAGTTGGTTTTGAACAAGATGACTTATCTTATGCTACTTATCAGCAGTATAGTGAGGCAATTACAGCTACTTTAATTCCAACATCTCAAATCGTTGAAAAAATACGAATGATTAAAACAGAAGATGAGCTTAAAATCATGTACAAAGCTGCAGAAATTGCTGATTTAGCTTATGATTACGTTTTAAAAACAGTTGAGCCAGGTATGACTGAGATTGAAGTATCAAATATGCTTGAATTTGAAATGAGAAAACATGGGGCAACTGAGTCTAGTTTCGATACAATTGTTGCGTCAGGACATCGTTCAGCTTTACCACATGGTGTTGCTTCGGACAAGAAGATTCAAACAGGGGAACTAGTCACATTAGATTTTGGAGCTCTGTATAATGGTTATTGCTCAGATATAACTCGAACATTTGCAGTTGGTGAGATTTCTGATCAATTACGTGAAATTTATGACATTGTTCTACAAGCACATTTAAATGGTTTAGCAGGAATTAAAGCAGGTATGACTGGTCAGGAAGCTGACGCATTAGCGAGGGATTATATTAAAGAAAAAGGCTATGGGGAATATTTTGGTCATGGTACTGGACATGGCTTAGGCCTTGAAGTTCATGAAGAACCTAGATTATCACCAACGGGCACGATTGTCCTTGAAGAAAACATGGTTGTGACAGTCGAACCGGGAATTTACGTACCTAATATTGGTGGTTGTCGAATAGAAGATGATATTATCATTACGACTGAAGGCAATAAAAGCTTGAATAAAGCACCGAAAGAGCTTATTATTTTATAAGCAAAAGGTTGATAAAAAGGTTTTAGGGAGGATTTATTTATGATTTCAGTAAACGATTTTAAAACAGGACTTACAATTGAGTTTGATAATGATATTTGGCAAGTGATCGAATTCCAACACGTAAAGCCAGGTAAAGGGGCGGCATTTGTACGCTCGAAATTGAAGAATTTAAGAAGTGGTCATACACAAGATAAAACTTTCCGAGCAGGGGAAAAAGTAGCACCCGCTCGTATTGAGAGACAAGATATGCAGTATTTATATGAAGCTGGTGGTATGTATGCTTTTATGAATACAGAAACTTATGAGCAAATTGAAATTGCTAAAGCACAGATCGAGCATGAGGTTAATTTCTTAATTGAAAACATGGAAGTAATGGTCATTTCGTTTCAGTCTGAGATTCTTGGTGTCACTCTACCGAACAATATTGAATTGACAGTTGTTGAGGCTGACCCGGGTGTGAGAGGTAACACTGTTAGTGGTGGTTCAAAATCAGCAGTACTAGAAACTGGTTTGACAATTCAAGTACCGATGTTTATTAACGAAGGTGACCGAGTAGTTGTTAGTACATCAGACGGAAAATATGTTTCTCGTGTGAATTAATTATCCAAATAGCCTGTGTAGAAGATTATATTCTGCACAGGCTATTTTTTTTGTTCACTTATTGATTTCAATCCGTTAGGAGAAATAATCGACTTAATTCGTTCATTATTTAAGTTGTACAAAATAAAAAGCCGACAGTCAGAGGTGTCCTTGTCGTAGCAAACGGTGTCGAACAGATTCAAACTAAAGAGTGGGCAATCGAAGCGGTATCAAGAGTATTAAATGTCCCTCCACATCGAATATCTATTATGCCTAGAAGCAAAGGAGAGAGTTAAATGTTAAAAAAACAAACAGTATGGTTACTTACATTATTGAGTTTAACAATTGTGTTGAGCGTTTTTTACATGAATTCACCTGATTCAGATGATTTTTCTTTTGTTTTTCAAGAAGAACCAAATGATGATCTATTTACTTTAATTCGCATGGAACTCAGACAATCTAGAAGTAGTCAGATTGAAAAATTAGAAACTGTTGTTGCTTCAGGAACAACAGCAACGGATGAAAAGAATACTGCGTTTGAAGAAATGCAAAAAATTGATCAACTGTCAGAAAAAGAAGCGAACGAAATTATGCGCACAGTCTACGACGAACTTGGCTCAATGCAAGTAGAAGTAAAATTTCAACCGTCTAACACTTGAGACAATTTCATAATACAAAAATCTTACAAATGGTAATCACAAGTCGATTGTGGTTACTTTTTTGTTATAATAAAAGAATAGTTGAAGTTTTTTCTATATTCTAATAGAATATTAAGAGTAATGATTAGTACCTGTTATTAATATTATATAATAAAATTCAATCTAAGAGGTGGAACAATGTTATCGATAGATGAAATTAAAGAACTAATTAAACTTATAGACGAATCTTCAATTGACGAATTTATTTATCAAGTAGACGGTGAGAAGTTGAAACTGAAAAAACAAACTGCCCCAACCTATATACAAGAGACAGTAGAGCGGGTAATACCAACAGACACTGGAAATGTTGGAGCAGAACCACAGACTCAGTCAGAGCCGACTACGACAGAACCTGTTGAAATAAAAGCAAGTTTCGATTATGAGATTACTTCACCAATGGTTGGAACTTTTTATCTAACGGAATCTCCAGACAGCGATCCATACGTGTCGATCGGAGACCAGATTGGCAAAGGTAATATCGTCTGCATGATTGAAGCGATGAAACTCTTTAATGAAATCGAATCAGATGTAGACGGAGAAGTAGTAGAAATCTTAGCTGAAAATGGAGAGCTCGTTGAATATGGGCAGCCTCTATTTGGGATTAAACGAAAATAGGGGGCAAGCGATGTGTTTAAAAAAATATTAATCGCGAATCGCGGTGAGATTGCGGTTCGTATTATTCGAGCATGTAAAGAGCTTGGCATTGAAACTGTTGCCATATACTCAGAAGCAGATGCGGATGCACTTCATGTTCAATTAGCAGATGAAGCATACTGTATTGGACCAGCAAATAGTCGAGAAAGCTATTTAAATTTCACACCAATTATGAGTGTCGCAAATCTAACTGGTGTTGACGCGATTCACCCTGGCTATGGTTTTTTAGCTGAAAATCCAGACTTCGCTGAATTGTGTCATAAATGTAACATCACTTTTATTGGCCCTAGTGTTTACGCCATTCAAAAAATGGGCACGAAAGATATTGCAAGGCAAACAATGGAAGAAGCGGGAGTACCGATTGTTCCGGGCACAAAAGGTATTATCCAAAATGATCAAGAAGCAGTTGATTTTGCTGAACAAACTGGTTATCCAGTGATTGTAAAAGCAACTGCTGGTGGCGGGGGCAAAGGAATTCGAGTTGTTCGTCAACAATCAGAGCTTTTAAAGGCGATCAAGGTAACGGAACAAGAAGCAGAACAAGCTTTTGGAAATCCAGGTGTTTATCTCGAAAAGTTTATTGAAGATTTTTCACACGTTGAAATACAAATACTAGCTGATAACCATGGAAATGTGATACACTTAGGAGAGAGAGACTGCACTGTCCAACGACGTTTACAAAAATTGATTGAAGAAACACCGTCTCCAGCAATTAATCAAAACACGCGAGAGCTAATGGGTGAGGCCTCGATTAAAGCAGCTAAAGCAGTAAACTACTCTGGTGCTGGGACAATTGAATTTATTTTTGATAAGACAACAAATGATTTTTATTTTATGGAAATGAATACACGGATCCAAGTGGAGCATCCTGTTACTGAAATGGTCACGGGAATTGACTTAATTAAGGAACAAATTAAAATTGCTAATGATCAACTTCTTGAGATTAACCAAGATGATGTTCAATTCAATGGTTGGGCGATTGAATGCCGAATCAATGCAGAGGATCCATATCGTGATTTTTTACCGAATCCAGGTGAAATAGAGTTGTATTTACCACCAGGTGGCTTCGGCGTAAGGATTGATTCAGCAGCTTATTCAGGCTACAAGATTCCGCCTTACTATGATTCGATGATCGCTAAGTTGATCACATATGGAAAGACAAGAGATGAAGCGATTAGTCGCATGAAACGTGCACTAAGTGAGTTTTATGTCGAAGGTATCGCAACAACGATTCCGTTCCATCAAAAGGTAATGGAGCACCCAGTCTTTTTATCAGGTAATTTTAATACGAAATTTCTTGAATTACATCCTATCATTGGGTCTCCAGAAGATGAATAAGGGCAAAAGTGCAGTGAGATAACGCTAAAGGAGTGGAGCATTTTGAGCGAAGAAACAATTCTAAATGTCAGTGAAGATTCAAGTTTAGGCAAGGTAGAAATTGCACCTGAAGTAATTGAGGTTATTGCGGGAATCGCGACAACTGAAATTGATGGTGTGTACTCAAGACGTGGTAATTTTGCAACAGATGTTGCTGAACGATTTGGGTTGAAAACACACGGTAAAGGGATTAAAGTCGAATTAACGCAATCAGGTGTTGCGATTGATGTGTTTGTCATATTCGATTATGGTGTAACGATTCCGATCGTGGCTCAAAAGGTTCAACAAAACATCAGACAAACCTTAAAAACAATGACGGCATTAGAGATAGAAGAAGTCAATGTTCATGTTGTCGGTGTTCAAATGGAAAAAGAAGAAGTACAAGGTGAATAGAGCTGAGTGGCCAAGAAGACCCTAGAGATTAGTTCTCTGGGTCTTTTCACTATCTGTTTGGTTTATCAACCAATCTAGCTCGTGAGATAGCGTCAAATTTGAAAAAACTATTTTAGAATTCATTCCATTATGCTATGATTAGTTTTTACAGTTGTCGTTTAAAGATAAAATAATATTAGAGGTCAGCAAGGAGAATACAAATGAATCGTAGACGCGGAAGAGAGAGTGCATTTCAAGTTCTATTCTCACTAGATAGTGAAGAGTATGATGCAAATCACGCGATAGAAAATATATTAGGGGAAGTAACCGATCAATTTGTTACAACACTTATTCATGGTGTCGTTAGGGAACAAGCAGTCATCGACAGTAAAATAGAAGAACATTTAGAAAACTGGGTATTAAGTAGAGTGGCGAATGTTGAAAAAACACTCTTACGGATTGCAACTTTTGAAATCTTTTTTGAATTAGAAACGCCAAAAGGTGTTGCAATTAACGAAGTGATTGAAATTGCCCATATATATGGAGACGAGAAGTCGGGGCAATTTATTAATGGTGTGTTAGCCAAAATGAATAAAAAGGGAGACGTTTAATCATGACAGCAACAATTATTTATGGAGATCAGCTTTCAAAGAGGTTACGTTTAGAAATGAAAGAAGAAATTGCTAGTTTAAAAAGTAGAGGTATTCATCCGAAATTGACCGTCGTTTTAATTGGTGACCATCCAGCTTCAAAATCTTACGTGTCAGGTAAGCAGAAAGCAGCTGACTTTGTCGGAATGGAATCTGATTTAATCCAATTACCTGAAACAACAACTGAGGTAGAACTACTTGCATTAATTGACGAATTAAATAACGATTTAGCCGTCGATGGCATATTAGTCCAACTACCACTTCCTGATCATATTGATGAGCAACTTGTTATCGAAGCAATTAGTCCAACTAAAGATGTAGACGGTTTTCATCCAATCAATATAGGCAAAATGATGATCGGTCAAGAAACATTTTTACCATGTACACCATACGGGATTTTAACAATGTTGAAGTTAAATGAGATCGAGATGGCTGGTAAGCATGCAGTTGTGATTGGACGTAGTAATATTGTTGGTAAACCAGTCGGTCAGTTATTATTAAATGAACATGCAACTGTCACTTATTGTCATTCAAAAACAGCGAATATGAAGGAAATCGTTCAACAGGCAGATATCGTGATTGTCGCTGTTGGCCGAGCTCGAATGATTGATGCCTCTTATATAAAAAAAGGTGCAACAATTATTGATGTTGGTATTAATCGCCTCGATGATGGTTCATTAACTGGCGATGTTGATTTTGACTCTGTGAAAGAGCAGGCAGGATTCCTTACTCCTGTACCAAGAGGTGTTGGACCAATGACGATTACAATGCTATTAAAGAACACGATTAAAGCGGCTATTAACCATGCGACAAAAGTAACTAACTAGGTGTGATAAATGTGGCGGAAAAATATTTAACTGTAACCGCGTTAACGCGTTACATAAAAAGAAAATTTGAACTCGATCAACATTTAACGACTGTTTGGCTCAAAGGTGAAATCTCAAACTTTAAACATCATAGTCGTGGGCATATGTATTTCACCTTAAAAGATGATCAGTCAAAAATTTCAGCAGTCATGTTCGCCGGTTATAATCGCTCATTGAGATTCAATCCTGAAAATGGTATGCACGTGATTATTAAAGGTGAAGTTAGTGTTTATGAAGCGATGGGACAATATCAATTGTATGCTCATGATATGATTCCTGACGGTGTTGGTGCCTTGCATTTAGCTTTTGAGCAATTAAAAGAAAAGCTAGAACACGAAGGCTTATTTGAAACATCAAGAAAAAGAAATATACCAATCTTTCCAGAGCATATTGGCATTATCACTTCACCAACAGGAGCAGCTATTCAGGATATTTTATCAACGATTAATCGTCGCTTTCCAACGGTTAAAATATCAATATTCCCAGCTCTCGTTCAAGGTGATCGAGCAAAAGATGATCTCGCCCAAAAAATAGCACAAGCAAATCTCGATTTGACGATCGATTGTCTGATTCTTGCTCGTGGTGGTGGATCAATTGAAGAGTTATGGGCATTTAACGAAGAGATTGTCGCTAGAGCTGTTGCTAGTTCCACGATCCCAATTATTTCAGGTGTTGGTCATGAAACCGATACAACAATTGTCGATTTCGTCGCTGATTTAAGAGCACCAACCCCAACAGCTGCTGCAGAATTAGCGGTACCACTTCAATCAGAGTTAACTGAACGAATTAGTCAATCAAAAAAAGTTTTAATAAAAGAATTTAAAGAACTCGTTAATCGCAAGCGAGAACGATTAACATACTTACAGTCCAACTATGCATTTCAGTATCCTAAGCAGTTAATTATTCAAAAAGAACAACAATTAGACCACTTGGTTGATGCACTAAATAAAAGCGCAAATGAACAGATACGAAAAAAGAAGACTGTCCTTCAGCAATCAATTGGTCAGTTAAAGCTCAATAATCCAAAACATCGAATCTCGACCTATCAACAAAAGACAAGTTATTTAACGCAAAACTTGCAAAATAAAATGCAGCAACTAGTTGATAAAAACGCATCGCGCTTTGAACAGTATTTAAATCAACTTCATTTACTAAGTCCATTAAATACAATGAAGCGTGGTTACTCAATTAGCTATGATCAATCAGGAAAAATTGTTAAATCAGTTTCACAAGTTGAACATGGTGAAAAGTTAATGCTCAAGTTAAGTGATGGGATAATCGAATCACAAATAACTGCAATAAAGGAGGATTAAAATGACAGAAGAAAAAAGAACATTTGAAGCAACGATGGCTGAATTAGAAGATATCATTCAAAAACTTGAAGCAGATAATGTCCCGCTTGAAGACGCAATCTCTTATTATGAAAAAGGGATGAAGTTATCCAAATGGTGTGACGAAAAATTAACGCAGGTAGAAAAGCAAGTGGCAAATATCATCACTGAAGATGGTGAATTTAAACGCGTTGAGATTGAGGAGGAATAATAATGGTAACTATGTTATCTGACTATATCGAATCAAATCAAATATTTGTCAATCAAGCAATCATTAAAACGATTGAAGATATGCAAATTCCAACAACGTTAAAAAACTCAATGCTTTATTCAATTAAAGCTGGTGGGAAGCGGATCCGACCGATCTTAATGATTGCTAGTACTGAAGCATTTGATGGTAAGAAGGAAGACGTGCTTCCAGTAGCAATAGCACTTGAGCTCATTCATACATACTCATTAATACATGATGATTTGCCTGCAATGGATGATGATGATTTACGTAGAGGACAGCCGACGAATCACATCCAATTTGATGAAGCGACAGCTATTTTAGCTGGTGACGCGCTGTTAACTGTAGCTTTTCAAATCATTACAGAAGCTGAAAACTTATCCGCTGATCAAAAAGTTACGATCATTAATCGGCTAAGTATTGCTTCGGGTGCATCTGGAATGGTTGCGGGGCAGATACTCGATCTTGAAGCCGAAGATAAAACGGTTAGCTTGGGTGAACTTGAGCAAATCCATCGATTAAAAACCGGTGAATTATTAATTTTTGCTGTTGAGATGGGAGCTTATTTGGCTGGAGCATCACAAGATCATATTCATGCTATTAAGCAATACGGTCACCACATAGGTTTAATTTTTCAAATTCAGGATGATATTCTTGATGTTGAGGGTGTTCAAGCTAAGTTAGGTAAGCAAGTAGGTAGCGATCAAAGTAATGAGAAAAGCACATATCCAAAATTATTAGGAATTGAAGGAGCAATTAAAGCAAAAGAAGATAATATTGTTCTTGCTAATCAGGCATTAATAAAAGCTAATGTATCAAATTCTACATTGGCATCTTTAATTGATTATTTAAGCAAGCGTGATTCCTAGACCGTAATAACAGGATAGTCTAAATTTTTAGTGTAGATAATTAAATATCCAAGTAATTAGCTTGGATAAAGTAGAGGGTAGAAAAAACGATGACAATAAAAAAGATCAGACTTGATGTCTTAGTTGTTGAAAGAGGTTTAGTCGAAACAAGAGAGCAAGCAAAGCGCAGTATTATGGCAGGCCTTGTTTTTTCTGGTTCTAATCGACTCGACAAACCTGGAGTCAAGGTTAAAGAAGACATACCGCTCACTTTAAAAGGAAAAGAAATTCCTTATGTCGGTCGTGGTGGCTTAAAGCTAGAAAAGGCGCTTATAGCATTTGATCTTGATATAAATAAACGAATTATGGTAGATGTTGGGGCATCAACAGGTGGGTTCACAGATTGTGCCTTACAAAATGGGATTGAACTTTGCTATGCTATCGATGTGGGTTATAACCAATTAGCATGGAAATTAAGAAATGATGATCGGGTCATTGTCATGGAACGCACTAACTTTCGTTATGCAACACCAGAGTTATTTACTAAAGGACAACCAAACTTTGCCACAATTGATGTTTCATTTATCTCATTAAAATTGATTTTTCCACCGTTACAAGCAATTCTTGCTGAGGGTTCTGATTTAGTCGCTTTAATTAAGCCACAGTTTGAAGCAGGTAAAGATAAAGTAGAGAGTCGTGGAATTGTCAAAAACCCGACAGTTCATAAAATGGTTTTACATGATACGATTGAAGCAGCAGCTAAGAATCATTTGTTTTTAAAAGAATTGACTTACTCACCAATAACTGGTGGTGACGGTAATATTGAATTTTTAGCTCATTTTAGCTTTGAACCAAATAAAGCGATTACATTAGATGATTATACGACTAAGATTAATCAAATCGTTACAGAAGCACATCAAGCCTTTTAATTTTAACCGAAGAAAGGAGAGCACATATGAAAAAAGGTCAACGACACATTAAAATTCGAGAATATATTACTAATAATCATATTGAGACGCAAGAAGAGCTTGTTGATATTTTAAGAAGTGATGGTTATAACGTGACGCAGGCCACAATATCTAGAGATATTAAAGAACTTCATTTAATTAAAGTACCTACTGAAAATGGGAACTACAAATACAGCTTGCCTGCTGACAGAAGATTTAATCCATTGGAAAAACTTAAGAGATTAATGCAAGACTCTTTTGTAAGTCTAGATAAAGCAACCCATTTTCTAATCTTAAAAACATTACCTGGAAATGCTAATGCACTCGGTGCTTTAATTGATCATCTTCAGTGGGATGAGATTATTGGTACAATTTGTGGAGATGATACAATTTTAATTATTTGTCGCACTGAAGAAATAACACATGATATTGAAAAAAGGTTTTTGAAAATGCTCTAAAATTCTTTGAATGATCCGAGGTGAACTGTTTTGTTAACTGAACTTTCAATTCAAAACTTTACAATCATTAACCAACTGACTGTTTCGTTTAATGAAGGTTTAACTGTTTTAACAGGTGAAACTGGAGCAGGTAAATCAATTATTATTGACGCAATTCAATTGTTAGCAGGTGGAAGAGGATCTGTTGAGTATGTTCGTCATGGTGAAAGTAAAGCGGTTTTAGAAGGCTTATTTACAATCGAAAATTCAAAACATGCTATTTATAAACAATTTGATGAGTATGGTATTGAATATGATCCAGAGGGCATGATTATCCTTCATCGAACAATTAGTGCAAAAGGAAAAAGTATTTGTCGTGTCAATGGTTCATTAGTAACCTTGGCGATTTTACGTGAATTTGGCCAAAGGTTAATTGATATTCATTCACAACATGAGACACAATCACTTCTGGACTCTAGTCGACATCTCGAATTATTGGACCTGTTTAATCAAGAACATGACAATGATATCTACAATGATTATCAAAAGGTTTATCAGAAATTAAAGAAGACAAAAGCTATTTTTGATTCATTGAAACATAATGAACAAGAATCGATTCAACGACTTGATTTATTGCATTTTCAATTGAATGAAATTAACGAAGCTAACTTAGTTGTTGATGAAGATCATGAGTTAAGAAAAGAACGTGAAAAGCTAGTTAACTTTGAGCAAATCCATGCAAATGTTCAAGAAGCTTATTCGTCATTAAGAGGCGAACAAAAAGGTTTAGATTGGCTTTCTATGGGTTTAAGTGCACTCGAAACAGCAAGTAGCCTAGAAGAAGGATTAACGAAAACAACCGAGTCGTATTCGAATTACTACTATTTATTTGAAGAAATAAGTATTGAATTACGAAATTATTTAGATAATATTGCTTACGAACCTGAACGTTTAGCTGTTATTGAATCACGACTAAACGAAATTCATATGTTGATTAGAAAATACGGCACAACAGTTAATGATATTATTGAATATGGTGCAAAAATTGAAGATGAAATTGAACAGCTTGAAAATCGTGACCAGTCATTGCAAGATATGACTGAAAAAATTAATGAGCTAGCTGAAGATGCATTAATTGAAGCGAAGGAATTACATGATCTACGTGTTAAAGGTGCCAAAAAATTAATTAAGGTGATTAAAACTGAACTTAATGATTTATATATGGAGAAGGCTCAATTTGAGATTGAGATAGAGGTTCGCGCTGGTAAAGCATACGATCCAGAACTTTCTGGTAAACCTGTCCAACTTGGTGAAACAGGTTTTGACCAAGTACGATTTTTGCTTTCAACTAACCCAGGTGAACCAGTTAAGCCATTAGATAAGGTTGCTTCAGGTGGTGAATTATCAAGGATTATGCTTGCTTTTAAAAAAGTTTTTGCCAAACACCAAGGTGTAACAAGTGTGATATTTGATGAAGTTGATACTGGCGTTAGTGGTAGGGTTGCACAAGCAATCGCTGAAAAAATACATACAATTTCACTTGATTCACAAGTTTTATGTATTACCCACTTACCACAGGTGGCGGCAATGGCGGATAACCATTTACTAATCAAAAAACGTACATCCAAAAATGAAACACATTCAACAGTTATGGAATTAGACGAAGATGATCGAATCGAAGAACTAGCCAGAATGACAACTGGTACGGTCTTGACAGATGCCTCTCTCAGCCATGCGCAAGAATTAATTACTAGCGCTAACAATTTTAAAAATAATTAATCTTTTAACTAAAATGTTCAAAAAAATCATATTGAATTGGGTATTAAGAAGCTTATAAAGGATAAGCTTCTTTTTTTATATGGAAAGAAGGAAATCTTCTCAAGTTTTTGAGAACTTTACTTGGTTTAAAAAACAGCTTAAAAGGTCAAAGTAAAGGTACAGAAAAAAATAAAACAAACAGCGAAGGAGAGTGAATTGTGAAAAAACAATTAATCAAATATGTGAGTGGTATTATTTTAATCATTGCGTTACTAGCACTACCTTTTCTACCAATAGTTAAAAGTTATTTAACCATTCCAACTGAGGTTAATATATATACAAACAGTACTGAAACATTCCAAATATCAACTTCTGATGAAGAAGTTGAAGCGTTTGATATTGAAATTATAAGTGCAATTGAACAGATAAATCCAGCAACAAAAGGAATGGTAATAAAAGTGACAGACAAACGATTATTAGATAAAACAGGTGGAATTGTTCAAGGGATGAGCGGCAGCCCGATCATTCAAGATAATAAAATAGTCGGTGCAGTGACACATGTCTTTGTTAACGATCCAACATCGGGTTATGGGATTCATATCGAATGGATGCTTGAAGAAGCAGATATAAACTATAAAGAATCTTTCGCCAAAGCTGGTTAACGTATTGTTTTTCAATAAGTTTGTAAAATTACATAAATGAATCGTTTAATAAACCAATCTGTGTTATAATTCAAATAAATTATTTTCGACAAAAAAGATAAGAAAAGGAATTAAAAATTAATTATTTTAATGATTAGATCGAATCAATAGAAGTTTTAGCGAATAAAAATTTTTTTGGTTTTTTAAAAGGGA
>CAZONN010000001.1:0-16085 GCA_964581235.1 uncultured Amphibacillus sp. | reverse complement strand
ATCGAATCAATAGAAGTTTTAGCGAATAAAAATTTTTTTGGTTTTTTAAAAGGGATAAGCTATTTCTCGTCGAATCTTAGTTAGTGTAGATAGTCAAATAAGGAGGAATAAACAGTGTCAAAAATTAAAGTGTGTTTGGTTGATGATAATCAAGAGTTGGTCAGAGTGATGGAAGAGTATTTTGAAACACAGCAAGACATCGATATTGTCGGTATCGCACATAACGGAAGGGATTGCTTGGAAATGCTGGCGGAAACGAGTCCTGATGTTATCATTTTGGATATTATTATGCCACATATGGACGGATTAGCAGTGTTGACTGAAATGAAGAATTTAGAGTTCAAAAAACGACCTCATGTCATTATGCTGACTGCGTTCGGTCAAGAAGATGTGATGAAAAAGGCCGCTGATCTAGGTGCTTCTTATTATATTTTGAAACCGTTTGACCTAGAATACTTGGCTGATCAAGTAAGACAAGTTTTTGGCAAGCCCATAATTGAACGCAAAACAGCAAAGCATCCAGATCATAAACAGAGAAAGTTTGATTTAGAAGCAAGCATTACGAATATTATTCATGAGGTAGGCGTGCCTGCCCATATTAAAGGATATATGTATTTAAGAGAAGCCATTACGATGATATTTCATAACGTTGAATTATTAGGTTCGATTACTAAAGTACTCTATCCAAAAATCGCAAAAACATTTAATACGACACCATCTCGTGTTGAACGAGCAATTCGACATGCGATTGAAGTTGCCTGGAGTCGCGGTAATATCGATTCAATTTCTGAATTATTCGGCTATACAATTAGTAGTTCAAAAGCAAAACCAACGAACTCAGAGTTCATCGCAATGGTCGCTGATCACTTAAGGTTAGAATATCGAGCGAGTTAACAATCTTACGTATAAAAACCTCTTTTTTGTTTCAAACTAAGCAAAAAGGAGGTTTTTTTATGAAAAGAATACTAATCGTGGTCGGATTGATAATGTTACTCGCTCCAATTGGGGTACTTGCTGAGTCTATCTATACAGTCCAGCCAAACGACTCACTATGGAAAATAGCATTACGGTATGAAATTGGGGTAACAGAAATTATTGAAGTAAATCCACAACTTGAGAATCCAGATCTAATTTACCCAAAGGATAAAGTAAAGATACCGAACATTGATGCAATTAAGCATACTGAGCATATTGTCATTCAATTAGTTAATCAGGAACGTGTTCGTCATGGTTTGACAGAACTAAGACCTGATTGGCAGCTGTCAAGAGTTGCTCGGTAAAATCAGCTGATATGTTAGAAAATAATTACTTTTCACATATGAGTCCTGTTTATGGTTCGCCATTTGATATGTTTCGAGACTTCGGACTGCAATACCGTGGTGCTGCTGAAAATATTGCCCGTGGACAACAGACGCCACACAGTGTCTTTAGAGCTTGGATGAACAGCCCAGGACACCGTACCAACATATTGGGAGACTTTAGTCATATTGGTGTTGGTTATGTCGAGGACGGTAAATACTGGACCCAAATGTTTATTAAACGGTAATAATCGGAATAATATTAGCGAAATTAATTTATGTATATCTAAAAATCAAATAAACTGAATTTCCTATAACAAAATATTATTTTTTGTGGTAAGATTTGATTAGAAAAATAATATTGGAGATGTATATGATGAAAGTAGCTAAATTTGGGGGAAGTTCAGTAGCAGATGCTGAACAATTAAAAAAAGTTGCAACAATTATTCAAGCAGACGAGCAAAGACGTGTTATTATTGTCTCTGCACCTGGGAAACGGTATGAGGACGATGTTAAAGTAACAGATTTACTAATTGAACTGGGTGAATCATATCAGAAAAATAAGTCGTATGAAGATGAGTTATCAAAAGTGATTGATCGTTTTCAGTCGATTATTGAAGATTTGAGTTTATCGAATAAAGCTTTGGAGCAAATTGAAGCAAACGTTAAAGAGACTCTTATGACTGAGGGGGATTTAAACTTCAAATTAGAAGCAATAAAAGCAATTGGTGAAGATACTTTAGCTCAAATACTTAGTGAGTATTTACAATCACTTGGTATGAAGGCACGCTACTTAAATCCAAAAGATGCTGGTCTAATTTTAAGTGATCAACCTGGTGGCGCTCAAATTCTTGAGGAAAGTTTTGAGAAAATTTATCGCTTAAGAGAATACGAAGAAATTTTAATTGTTCCGGGTTTCTTTGGATATACATCAACTGGTAAGTTAGTTACATTCTCAAGAGGCGGATCGGATATCACCGGTTCAATCATTGCTGCAGGAGTTGAGGCAGAGTTATATGAGAATTTTACTGATGTTGATTCTGTCTATTGCGTTAATCCATCAATCGTAAAAAATCCAAAAGAGATTACTTCTTTAACTTATAAAGAAATGAGAGAGCTATCGTACGCTGGTTTCTCTGTTTTTCATGCTGAAGCGTTGATTCCAGCGGTTCGAGCAGAGATTCCAGTTTGTATCAAAAACACGAATAATCCAGACGGAACCGGAACGCTGATTGTCTCTGAAAAGGAAACTCATTCTCAGGATAACCCAGTAGTCGGTATCGCTAGTGATGATGGTTTTATGAGTCTTTATATCAGTAAATACTTAATGAATAGGGAAATAGGTTTTGGGCGAAAATTACTGCATATTTTAGAAGATGAAGGAATTTCTTATGAACATACGCCATCAGGAATTGACGACCTATCTGTTATTATGCGCACAAATCAAATGGATGAACAGAAAGAACAAGTTGTACTTGCACGAATTAAAGCAGAATTAAAGCCAGATCAAGTCCATGTTAAGCGTGGATTAGCGTTAGTCATGATTGTAGGTGAAGGGATGCAGAGTGAAGTTGGAACAACTTATATCGCTGCTAAGGCATTAAAAGATGCAAATGTTAACATTGAAATGATTAATCAAGGTTCATCAGAGGTATCTCTAATGTTTGGTATTAAAGAAAAATTCGTTGATGATGCAGTAAGATCTTTATACAAAGCATTTTTTGAAAATTAATCCTTAAATGACCGTGGCCAATACGTGCTACGGTTATTTTTTTACACTAAATCAGTTGGTAATTATAACTAGGTACTAACATCATATAATAAAACACTTGCTTAAATAAATGATAAACGATAAGATGTAAATGAGAAATTGATCCTCTGCACATTAACTATATTGAAAAAGGGGCTTTTTTATGAATAAAAATTATGACCTGGTAATACTAGGTGGTGGTATGGGGGGCTATATCGCAGCCATTCGTGCTCGACAATTAGGGTTAAGTGTTGCTTTGGTTGAAAAAGAGCTAATTGGTGGTACGTGCCTTCACAAGGGATGTATGCCAACAAAGACACTTTTAAAAAGTGCATCTATTTATCAAGATATTCTGAACAGTCGTGAATATGGGATTGAAATAACTAGTCCGCGGCTTCATTTTTCTGAAATTCAAATTCGTAAAGAGAAAGTTGTTCAGCAACTTTATCGGGGACTACAACATTTAATGAAACATAATAAAATTGATATATTTAATGGTTTTGGACGACTTTTAGGTCCATCCATATTCTCGCCGATGGCTGGAGCAATCTCAGTTGAATATGCTGAAGAACAAAAAAACGCAATATTAATTGGTAAACAAGTATTGATTGCTACAGGTACAATTGCTAATCAACTTGATGTTCTCCCGTTCGATGGAGAATATATTTTATCTTCTGATGATGCCTTGTCATTAGAAAAATTACCCGACTCAATTGCAATTATTGGTGGTGGAGTTATCGGAGTAGAGTGGGCATCGATGCTAAATGACTTTGGAGTTAATGTAACGTTAATTGAAAATCAATCAAATCTCTTACCATCATTTGACCATGATTTGGTGAAACAATTAGAAAAAGATTTGAAAGACAAAGGGATCCAAGTATTAACAAATCATGCGGTTTTGGACGGTAAAATTATTGAAGAACAAGGTGTGGAACTAGAGTTAACAGATGATCAAGCGAGACAAACACTAACAGTCAATCAAGTACTTGTTGCAGTAGGTCGTTCGGCAAATATTACTGATATTGGGATTAATAATACATCGATTACGACAGATTCCTCAGGTTTTATTGATGTTAACCAATACTATCAAACTAAGGAAGACCATATTTATGCTGTCGGAGACTGCATTGGTGGTGAGCAATTGGCTCATGTCGCTGCACATGAAGGAAAACTAGCTGTTGAACATATGGCTGGCCAACTCGATAAATTTAAACAGCCGACGTTCGTTCCAAGTTGTGTTTATAGTCAACCAGAAGTTGCAACAGTTGGGATGACTGAATCAGAGGCGGCTAAACAAGGCTTAAATTTTAAAACGAAGAAATTACCTTTCTCAGCCATTGGAAAAGCATTAGTCAATGGCGACAACAGTGGTTTTATTAAAATGATTATTGATCAAAAAACAAATGATTTAATCGGTGTTCATATGATTGGTAATCAGGTCACGGAGTTAATCTCAGAAACAAGTTTAGCAATGTTGCTTGATGCAACAGCTACAGAAATTGGCTTAAGTATTCATCCGCATCCATCGTTAAGTGAAGCAATCCAAGAAGTTGCATTAGCGATTGATGATCAACCAGTTCATAGCCTATGAAAGGGGTATTTTAATGATTAATCATAAAGAATTGCAACTAACAGATGATGATGTTTTAGAAATCTATCGTTACATGCTAATGGCACGTCGCTTTGATGAACGAAGCTGGCTTCTTAATCGAGCAGGGAAGATTCCTTTCTTTGTTTCAGGTCAAGGTCAAGAAGCACAACAAGTCGGTGCTGCATTTGCGCTTGATCGTAATCAAGACTATTCTGCGCCGTATTATCGAGACTATGGTGTCGTGCTTACATTAGGAATGACAGTCAAGGATTTAATGATGCAGTCATTTGCCAAAGCAGATGATCCTAATTCAGGTGGTCGACAAATGCCTGGTCACTTTGGTTCAAAACGTTTACGAATGCTTTCAGGCTCTTCACCTGTAACGACACAAGTACCACACGCTGTAGGTATTGGCTTAGCTTGTCAGATGAATAATGATCAAGCGGTATCCTTTGTCACACTTGGAGAGGGTTCGACTAATCAAGGAGATTTTCATGAAGGGGCAAACTTTGCTGCTGTTCATAAATTACCTATCATTATTATGGTGGAAAATAATCAATATGCTATTTCAGTTCCTTTAAATAAACAAGTTGCTTGTGAAAAAATTTCCGACCGCGCGATTGGTTATGGCATGTATGGAGAAACCGTTGATGGAAATAATCCATTAGCTGTTTATCAAGCTGTTAAAAAGGCTAGAGAACGCGCGCTTAATGGGCAAGGACCATCATTGATCGAAGCGGTTAGCTATCGATTAACACCACATTCAAGTGATGATGATGATCTTACTTACCGTAGTCAAGAAGAGATTGACAAAGCAAAGGAGTCAGATGGTTTGATCACATTTAGACAGTACTTGGTAGATCAAAATATTTTAACAAAAGCAATCGAATCTGACATGGAAGCTGTGATTAAGACGGAGATCGATCAAGCAACGGAAGCTGCCGATAAAGCACCATATCCAGCACCTGAAACACTATATGATGGTGTTTATCAGTGAAAGAGGAGAGGAAAACATGCCGGTATTATCTTATATTGAAGCAATTCAATTAGCGATGAAAGAAGAGATGGAACGTGATGAAAAAGTCTTCATCCTAGGTGAAGATGTTGGTAAACGTGGGGGAGTTTTTCGTGCAACAGACGGACTTTACGAACAGTTTGGCGAAAAACGAGTCATTGATACACCTTTAGCTGAGTCGGCCATTGTCGGTGTAGGAATTGGTGCAGCAATGTATGGGATGGTTCCAATTGCAGAAATTCAGTTTGCCGACTTTATTTTACCTGCGGTTAATCAAATCATTTCTGAGGCGGCTAAACTTCGTTACAGGTCAAATAATGATTGGAGCAGTCCTATTACGATTAGAGCACCATATGGTGGAGGTGTGCATGGCGCGCTTTATCATTCACAATCAATCGAGGCAGTTTTTGCTAATCAACCTGGGTTGAAAATTGTCATGCCATCAAGTCCACGAGATGCAAAAGGTCTGTTAAAAGCGGCGATTCGTGACCCTGATCCGGTCCTTTTCTTTGAGCACAAACGTGCATATCGCTTATTAAAAGAAGAAGTACCTGACAATGATGAAATTATTCCGATTGGAAAAGCAAATATCGTTCGTGAGGGATCAGATATTACTGTGATTTCATATGGATTAATGCTTCATTTTATCAAAGAAGTTGCAGATGAATTAGCATCAGAAAAAGACGTGGATACACATGTGCTTGATTTAAGAACCGTTTATCCATTAGATCAAGCAGCAATTATTGATGCGGCTAAAAAGACTGGGAAAGTATTACTCATTACTGAAGACAATAAAGAGGGCAGTATTATGAGTGAGGTCTCAGCAATTATTGGTGAACATTGTCTGTTTGATTTAGATGCACCGATTCAAAGATTAGCTGGCCCTGACGTACCTGCTATGCCATATGCACCGACGTTAGAAAAAGAATTCATGCTAAATAAAGATAAAATAAAACAAGCCATGATTGATATGGCTTTATTCTAAACGATTGGAGGGAATTAGATGACAATTAAAACAATGACAATGCCTCAACTAGGTGAAAGTGTAACCGAAGGAACGATTAGTCAATGGTTAGTTAAAACTGGTGATTTAATTGAGCAATATCAACCAGTGCTAGAAGTGATGACTGACAAAGTAAATGCAGAAATCCCTGCTTTATACTCTGGTAAAATTGTTAAGCTACTTGCTGAGGAAGATCAAACAGTCAATGTCGGCACACCTATTTTTGAGATAATGATTGATTCTGATCTAACAGAAATTGATCAAAATGAAAATAGTGATAAGTCAGCACCCGCAGAAATCGAATTGACCGAGCAAACACCTCAGTCAATGAAACAAAGGTATTCGCCTGCTGTATTAACATTGGCACAAGAACATGGAATTGAATTAAGCAAACTTAATGGAACTGGATTAGCAGGTAGAATTACCCGTAAAGACGTGCTTAATTACTTGAAGAATGGTCACGATAAGATTGTTGAAACTGTTAAAGAAGAACCAGTTGTTCAAGTGGAAAAAGTAGAGCAACCTGTACTAACTCAAGCGGTTAATCGTGAGATTCCTGTCACCGGCATTAGAAAAGCAATTGCTAATAACATGGTACGAGCTAAAACAGAAATACCACATGCTTGGATGATGATTGAAGTTGATGTGACAAACTTAGTTGCTTATCGAAATGCTGAAAAAGATAAATTTAAAGAAGCAGAAGGTTATAATTTATCTTACTTCGCGTTCTTCTTAAATGCAGTAGCAAAAGCTTTAAAGGAATTCCCTGAATTAAATAGTTCATGGCAAGATGACAAGATCATTCAGCATAAAGATATTAATTTATCGATCGCAGTCAGTAATGAGACAGAATTATATGTTCCTGTCATTCATAATGTTGATGAAAAGAGTATAAAGGGGATCGCAAAAAATGTTCATGAGCTTGCTCATAAAGCAAGACATAATCAGCTGACCCAAGAGGATATGCAAGGCGGGACATTTACTGTTAATAATACGGGAACGTTTGGTTCTGTTCAATCGATGGGCGTTATTAATTATCCACAAGCAGCTATTTTACAGGTGGAATCAATTGTTAAAAAACCGGTTATCATTAATGATATGTTTGCCGCTAGGGATATGGTTAATTTATGTTTATCGCTTGATCATCGAATTTTAGATGGTGTCATTTGTGGAAGGTTTATGTCACACGTTAAAAATATTTTAGAAAATATCTCAGGCGACACAACACCGATATATTAACTCAATTTGAATCTATGAATACCAGAGCTATCTATTTTATTTGTATCATAATAAAGTAGTTTGTTCTGGTTTTTTGATTGGTTTTGAATATTCTTCTATTTTAAACTATAATAAAGAGTAGATTGTTTAATCCAGTTTAAAATGGGTGAGGGGCGAATCGATGTGAAAATAGATTATCAAATGTTAAAAATGATTGTAGCGGTACCGATTGCAGTTTTAATTGCTGAGACGCTAGGATTAAGTTTTACCGGATCAGCAGGAATTATTGCCGTCTTATGTATTCAGCCAACACGCAAACAATCTTTTTTAATCGCTGGCCAACGTTTCGCTGCAGGTCTTTTGTCAATTGTCTTTGCTTACTTTATTTTTGAAAACTTAGGTCACGAACCTTGGACTGTTGGTCTACTATTACTCTTCTTTATTCCGATTTCTTATCTGTTAAAAATAGCACCAGGTATCGTGACGAGCTTAGTTGTTATTTTTCATATCTATCGAGCGGAAGCGATTGATCAAGCGCTGATTATTAATGAAGTTGCAATCATGGCACTTGGAATCGGAGTCGCTTTAATCCTGAACTTATATATGCCAAATTTAGATAAAAAATTGTCCAACTACAAAAATGATATCGAAGCAAATTACCAACAAATGTTTCGTCACTTTGCAGCTTATTTAAAAGGTGAGAAAAAAACCCTTCCTACAAGTCGCTTCAAAGAATTGAAGGAACAATTATATGCTGCAGAAGAGTGGGTCGTGAAAAACATTGAAAATACATTCAGTCGCCAAGCACATCAGCAACAGGACTATTTTTCCATGCGAAAAATTCAATTAGATTGTCTGGAGCAAATGATTCGAATGATTGAACCATTGGATATACCCGTTAAGCAATCACATAAAATAGCTGATTTATATACTGATTTGGCGGATGCGATTTACCCTAATAATGCTGTTACTTATCATTTAGATCAAGTCGAATGGTTAAAATCCTACTTTGAAAAAGAGCAATTACCTAAAACGCGCCAGGAATTTGAAATTAGATCGACCTTATTCCAGTTACTCGGCGAGATTGAGCATTACTTGCAAATTAAAAACCGAGCGGTAACAGAAAAATGCGCATGAAAAAGAGTAGCCAACTTCCGAGCTACTCTACTATTTATAGTATTTGTGTCAATACAGTTCCGACAACAGAACCGAGCATAATGATAATCATAAGGTAAACGATAAACTTCATACGCTTTTCTCGTTTAGAAGGTTTACGTTCTGCTTGCATTCGCGGATTTTCTTTTCTTTTCTTAGCCATAAAAATACCTCCTTTAAACAGGAAATTATACCACTATTGTAACTTTATTTTATCGAAGTGACAAGCTTTTTTAAAAAGTATTCAAACGCAATCTTATTTTTATAACAGAGGAGAAATAATTACATGGTTAATAAACAACGATTAGTTGATCAATTTTTAAAGCTCGTTCAAATTGACTCAGAGACGGGTGATGAAGCTAAAATAGCTAAAGTTCTCAAAACGATTTTTACTAACTTAGGGTTGAATGTAGTCGAAGATGATGCCAAGGAAAAAACAGGTTTTGGTGCTGGTAATTTAATTTGTACTTTACCTGCTAAACAAGAGGCAACACCGATTTACTTCACATCACATATGGACACTGTTTTTCCCGGGAAAGGTGTTAAACCGCTTATTGAGGGAGATTACATTAAATCAGATGGTACAACGATCTTAGGGGCAGATGACAAGGCTGGCTTAGCAACAATGATTGAAGTGATTCATTGTCTAAAAGAGAATGATCTGGCGCATGGTCAAATTCAGTTTGTGATTACAGTAGGGGAAGAGTCTGGCTTAGTTGGAGCTAAAGCACTAGATCCGGCGTATATTGATGCTAAATTTGGTTATGCACTCGATAGCGATGGACCAGTTGGAGATATTATCGTAGCTGCTCCAACACAAATGAAACTCTTAGCAAAAGTTAAAGGAAAAACAGCTCATGCTGGTGTAGCGCCTGAAAAAGGTGTCTCGGCGATCACAATTGCATCTAAGGCGATTACTAAAATGCCGTTAGGTCGAATCGATCAAGAGACAACTGCTAACATTGGTCGATTTGAAGGTGGACAAAAAACAAATATCGTTTGTGACTACGTTGAAGTGCTAGCTGAAGCGCGATCTTTAGAACCGACTAAAGTGAAAAAACAAGTTGAACAAATGGAACAAGCTTTTGTCGAAGCAGCTAATGAACTCGGCGGAGCGGTAGAAATTGATACACAATTGATGTATACCGGCTTTAAACAAGCACCAAAAGACCATGTTGTTCAAGTTGCCGAACAAGCGGTAAAAAATATTGGCAGAACAAGTGCATTAAAACAAAGTGGGGGCGGTAGTGATGCAAATATTATCGCTGGTTTTGGCATCCCAACGGTCAATTTAGCTGTTGGTTACGAAGAGATTCATACAACAAATGAAAAAATGCCAATTACTGAGCTTGTTAAGCTGACTGAACTTGTACTTGAAATAATTAAACAAGTCGCAGATCATGCCTAATTCAGGTCAGTAAAAATACATTAAAATGCTTACTTAAAAGGATGCGATCCAATGTTAAAATGGTATCCAAAAAACGGTCGAGTAATTTTCCACCTAGATATGAACAGTTTTTATGCTTCCGTTGAAGCCGCCTACAACCCTGAACTTAAAGGTAAGCCACTAGCGATTGCTGGTAACCCTGAAGAACGTCGGGGGATAATCATCACCAGTAGCTATGAAGCAAGAGCAAAGGGCGTTAAAACGACGATGCCATTATGGCAGGCAAAAAGACTTTGTCCAGAACTGATTGTGATGCCACCAAATTTTGATCGTTATCGCCAAGCTTCAAGTGAGATTTTTAAAATAATGGCTGAAATTACTCCACTGGTTCAACCGGTGTCAATTGATGAAGGCTATATTGATATAACGGATTGTCACCATTTAGGTCCGCCTTGGGAAATTGCGGAAGCATTACAACAGAGAATTAAGAATGAGCTCGATTTACCGTGCAGTATTGGGATTGCGCCAAATAAATTTTTAGCCAAGATGGCTTCTGATATGAAAAAGCCAATGGGCATTACGATTTTAAGAAAAAGGGATTTACCAGAAAAGTTATGGCCCCGTGATATTGAAGAGATGTATGGAGTGGGTGAAAAAACAGCAGCAAAGCTCCATAAAATTGCCGTCTATAAAATTGGTGATTTAGTCGAAGCAGATCGATTCCAATTAAAACGTATTCTAGGTGTGACCGGCGAACGTCTGCAACAACGTGCTCAAGGTATTGACACAAGCCCTGTTGATCCGGATGCTGTCTATGACTTTAAGAGTATTGGTAATTCAGAAACTTTAAGAGAAGATACAACGGATGAAACAACAATCGCCAAGTTATTACGGAGACTTTCCTTAAAAGTATCGACACGTTTAGCTCGTAAAGAAGTAGTGGCAGAGACAGTGCAAGTCATGATTCGCTACCATGATCGAAAGACGATTACTAGAAGTGTTACAAAAGATGATTACTTATCATCAGAAGATGAGATCTTTACTGTCGCCAGTGAACTATTTGAGACGAATTGGAATGGTGAGCCCATTCGCTTGCTCGGAGTAACGGCACAAAATTTAGTCGAAAAAGAACATGCGATTGAACAATTAAGTTTGTTTAATTATCATGAACATTTAGAGGATGAGGCATTGCAAAATGTCATTAATCAGTTAAGTGAAAAGTATGGAAAAAACCCATTTAAAACAATTAAGGACCAAGTAAAGAAAGACTCACCAACAACAAGCTTTCAAAAAGACTTTTTAGATGACTTTAAACGTTAACATACCCAAAGCACTCTGATTAACGAGTTGCTTTGGGTATTTCAATTGTTAATAAATCTTTTGCAATTAATGTCGGTTGGAAGATCGCTTTTGCCTCATCAATAAATTCAGCTAAGTCATGATTTTGATATCGGGGTGAGATATGTGTTAAGACAAGTTGTTTAATATTTGCTAATCGTGCGAGCTGAGCAACTTCAACGTTGGAACTATGGTAATATTGATCGGCCAAGTCTTGATCGGTCCTATCAAAAGTTGCCTCATGAATTAATAAATCAATATCTTTAACGAATTCCTTAAACTTAAGTGGATACCTTGTATCACCAAAAATAGCGAGCTTTCTTCCTTTTTTATCTGAACCGACAACATCTTTTCGCTCAATTATTCTTCCGTCAGGTAATTCAGTTGCTTCATTTTGTTTAATTTGTTGATAAATTGGACCTGGTTTGATACCTAAGTCTATCAACTTGTCGACTTTAAGTTCACCAACTTGATCCTGTTCAATCATTCGATAACCAAATGAATCAATCCCATGATCTAGTTGAACGACATCAATAGTATAATCTCCTTCAACTAACTGAAAACCATCGAATATCTCAATAAAATGAATCGGATATTGTAAATTAGTCTGACTAATATTTAAACTCGTTTCAATAAATTGATCAAGTCCTTTTGGGCCATAGATTGTTAAGGGACTAGTACCTTCTTGAAATGAACGACTACTTAACAGGCCTGGCAGTCCATAAATATGATCACCATGTAGATGTGTGATAAATATTTTTTGGATTTTACGTGGTTTCAATGTAGTATGCAAAATTTGATGCTGAGTCGCTTCTCCACAATCAAATAACCAGATTGCACCTTGATCCTCTAACAGATGAAGCGCCACTGAGCTGACATTTCGTTGTTTAGAAGGCAATCCTGCACCTGTACCTAAAAATATTATCTTCATGTTGATTACCTCTTTTATAATGAATTTAGAATGAGTTTCTTATTTGGTTTAAAAATAACTCTCTTTTCTCGATCGCTAGATCCGGTCGATCTGTTATGATCATATCACATTTCGCTCTAAACAATCGTCTCATCTCTGTTGGATGATTAACTGTATAGACACCGACATATTTATTAATTGCATGATATTTTTTTATCATGATCGGATTGATAAAACGACGCTTTAAATGAACGCCAGTTAAGTTTTGTTGCTGGCTCAGTTTAAAAACTCGTGATGAATGTCTTTTGGCTAAAAAACTACGAGCAGTTTCTGAATTTAACTGAGCTAATTTCTCCAGGCTTGTCTGATTAAAACTTGAAAAAATAACACGATCGAGCATATTTAAGTCAACTACTTGTTGATATACCAGCGCTTCGATACCAGGGTACTTGACTTTATTTGTTTTTAATTCTAAGTTAAGTGTAAGTTGCTTGTTTTTAGCCCATTGTAAAAAATTCGCCAAAGACATGATACGTTCATTCTTATAAAGCGGGCTAAACCATGAGCCGATATCTAACGTACTTAATTCATGATAAGTTAATTGCTTGATCGATCCCTTTTGATTCGTCACCCGATTAATTGTTTCATCGTGAATTAAAACAGGTGTGTTATCTTTACTGAGGTGGATATCAGTTTCAATTCCGTCAGCCCCTTGTTGATATGCTAACTGAAAAGAAGCAAGTGTATTTTCTGGACGATAAAAACTTGCACCGCGATGAGCAATAATAAGCGGTTTAATTTCAATCACCACCAATTTAATATTTGCGATTCTCTTTAAATGATAGCATAATTATAGAAGAATGTGGTATTAGGAGGCCGATTAACCTGAAAAAAATTGCTGATAAAACAATTATTATAACGGGTGCAACGAGTGGCATTGGTCGAGCACTAGCAATTAAATTATCTAAGCGACAAGCCAATTTGATTCTCATTAGTCGCTCAGAAGCCAAACTCAATCAATTGCATGACGAGTTGAGTACGAAATCAAACAGTGACATTCAAGTTTACGCAGCAGATTTAAGTAATCGAGGTGCATGCCAGACTGTCTTTGAAAAGGTCATTCGTAATTGTCGACAAATTGATGGACTGATCAACAATGCAGGATTAGGCATTTTTGAATATGGACATTTGACTCAAACAAATGATCTTGATCGGATGTTCCAATTAAACGTTTATTCAATCATTGAATCGCTTAAGGTAATGATTCCATTCTTTCAAACGCAAAAATATGGGCATATTATTAACATTGGTTCGATGGCTGGAAAAATGGCCACACCTAAAGCATCGGTTTATAGTGCAACAAAAAGTGCTCTAATTGCCTATACAAATGCGGTCCGGTTAGAAGTTGAAACTAACGATCTGTTGATTACAACGGTTAATCTTGGTCCGGTTAATACGAATTTTTTTAAACAAGCTGATCCAACAGGTGATTACCAACAATCTGTTTCCCGTTATATGCTAACAGCAGACGAGGTGGCAGATAAGATTATCAAAAACTTATTTATAAGAAAGCGAGAAATAAATTTACCTTGGTGGATGGCCATTGGGGCAAAAATTCACTACCAATTCCCAACCCTAGTAGAAACCATGCTAAAAAAACAATTTAATAAAAAATAAATGGAGGTTTTATTGATGAATAAGTTTGAAGAAATAACGATAAAAACTAACGATATCTTTTCCGGCAGAATGATTGATCTATCTGTCGACACTGTTAGATTACCAAACGGCGAACAATCAACACGAGAAATCGTTAAACACCCTGGAGCAGTCGCAATTATTCCAATCACACCCGAAGGAAAAGTAGTCATGGTAGAGCAATTCAGGAAACCAATCGGAAAAAGCCTACTAGAAATACCAGCCGGCAGACTTGACCCAGGCGAAGAACCAATCGAAACAGCACGACGAGAACTAGAAGAAGAAACAGGATACCAAGCTAATAAGCTCACTCTAATTACGTCATACTACACCGCACCAGGCTTTGCCGACGAAATTTTGTATATTTACTTGGCCGAAGAATTAACAGCCGTAGAAGACGGTCTTCAAACCGATGAAGACGAATTTGTCGAAGTTTTTGAATATACACTTAAAGAGCTAGAAGCATTTGAAAAATCAAAACGCATTCATGACGTGAAAACAATCCATGCAATTCAATATTTAAAACTACAACAAAACAAAGGGTAATGTAGATGTTAAAAACGTTTTACGCCGATTTACACATTCACATTGGCCGAGATGGAGATTATGCATCAAACCAACCTTGATGAGATTAAAGAGCTAGTTGGGATCAGAATAGCTAATCAACTTAAAAATATTCGTTCAGGAAAGATCAATATCCACACTGGTGGTGGGAAGTACGGTAAAATAAGCGAAACATAAAAACTCAGTTCTATTTCACTCTATCATTTCATATTTTTAAGATAGTTATTGATATTTTTATCAGTAATATATTTTAAGAATGTGTGGTGACGGATGTGATGAAGATCAAATATCAAAGAGAAATTGCAAAACATATAGAAACAAATCAGCTAAGCTATTTATTTATTTTGGTTTTATTTTTAGTTGGGCTTATTTTTGGTGCTGTAATTGTCGTATCAATGCATTTTACCCAAAAGCAAGATTTATTAAGGAGATAGTTGAAAATTGATATCAAATTATAATAATTGTAATTGACAGGTTCTCACTCTCTGATTATAATTGAGAAAGTGGGAGGGGGTTCCGGCATGGAACATCGAATTGAACGGATCAAAAAACTATTACATGCTCAAAGTTATAAATTAACTCCTCAACGCGAAGCAACCGTTCGAGTGTTACTTGAACGTGAGGAAGATCACTTAAGTGCAGAAGATATTTACTTACTTGTTAAGGAAAAAGCACCTGAAATTGGATTGGCAACTGTTTATCGAACTTTAGAATTACTATCAGAATTGAAAGTTGTAGATAAAATAAATTTTGGTGATGGTGTTTCACGTTATGACTTGAGAAAAGAGGGTGCCGCCCACTTTCATCATCATCTCGTTTGTATGGAATGCGGAACTGTTGAAGAGATTGTTAAGGATTTATTAGAAGAAGTTGAATTAATTGTCGAAGAAGATTGGGGTTTTGAGGTAAAGGACCATCGATTAACGTTTCATGGTATTTGTCGTAATTGTCGTCCGAATCAAAAACAAAAATAAAATACTTAGTAAAAACTGAAGGAGCTGTTTAATGAATAGCTTCTTTATTGTTTATTTGACGTTTAATCTTAGGGATTCCTGTTAAAAATGAGTACTAATGGACAGCGTTATGTGCTTAAATAAGTTGAAGGGAAGAGCTAAGTTGAGCAGATTAAGAGTTTTAATATTAGAAATGATCAAATTAGTT